>CABQBF010000005.1 GCA_902462325.1 uncultured Peptococcaceae bacterium | reverse complement strand
TTTGTATTTTTATTGATGCTTATTCGTTTCTATTTCATACCTTCTTTACAGAACCATAAAGACCGTATGATAGATACTCTTTGTCTGGAAATACATTTTCAACCGAATATTGTTTTTGAGGGTGATTCTGATATCATGGGAGAGATGTTCCATTCTGGGATAGGTAGTATTTTAACCTGTGCACATAATCGAAATCAATGGATGAAATTAGGTGATGATAATTATACAGTTTTAGATATTGATGGAGTCGATGCACGATATGAAATGCATTTAATGTGGTCGAAGTATAGGTATTTATCGAAATGGGCGCGAGTTTTTAAGAGCTATGTACTTAACTATTATCATGTTTAAAAATGATATAAAACTCGTTTATATACTATAGTAAAAAAACAAGGTGTAGTTGCTTTATAAAGATATATTTGATATTTTGAGATGGCATTGTCATAATAAATAATACAAAAACAGCAGAAGAAAGGGTAGATGACGGTGGAACAACTTTTTTATAATGGCGATATTATCACGATGGAAAATTTTGATGATGCCCCCGAAGCAGTATTGGTACGAGATGGTAACATTATTGCAGTAGGAATGTTAGAGGAGTTAAAAGCATTAACAACCGCGGAATGTCAGGCCATATCATTGCAAGGAAAAACCTTGATGCCTGCGTTTATTGATGCGCATGGACATTTGAGCTTGATGACAAGATATACAAGCATGGCAGATTTGTCAACAGCAGAGAGTTTTGAGGATATTGTTCATTTATTGAAAGAATTCCGAAAACAGCATAATCTTATACATGGAGAATATATATTTGGCTACTCTTATGACCATAATTTTCTGCAAGAACATTCCCATTCAACAAGGGATGTTTTGGACCAAGTATCGTCTGAAGTTCCAGTGGTGATATGGCATACATCTATTCATATGGCTGTAGCTAACTCCAAGGCATTGGAACTGATGAAGATTGATGCAAATAGCCAAGATCCCGAGGGCGGTATTATTGGCCGGTATATAAATAGCAATATCCCAAATGGTTATCTTGAGGAAACTGCAATCAATCCAGTCTATGCTTTACAAGCAAATATCACAATGGATTTTGAAAAACAACTATATGAAGCGCAAATGGAATACATTAAAAATGGCATTACAACGGTTCAAGATGGGGAAGTAGATTATGAAGCGGTAAGTTTGTGTCGTGAAATGGCGGAAAAAGGAAAACTATTATTAGATGTAGTAGCCTATCCCTGTTTTGATTCGGGCTGTGGTTTGGGCAATGTAATGGAGGAAAATAAGGACTGCGTAAAGCAATATAAAAATCATTATAAAATTGGAGGATACAAGACTTTATTAGATGGCTCTCCGCAGTGTAAGTCAGCCTGGATGAGCGAACCTTATGAAAATTCCGGCGATTATTGTGGGTATCCGTGGTTGAGTGACGAAGTTCTTGAGCAACATATAAAAGTTGTGATGGAGGAAAATCAACAAATTTTAGCACATTGTAATGGCGATGCCGCGGCTGAGCAATATTTGCGTATTTATCAAAAAGTACTAAAGGAAAGCAATAATCCAAATAAATTTCATTTGCGTCCGGTAATGATTCATTGTCAAACTGTGCGGGAAGATCAGTTAGATATTATGAAGGAGTTACAAATGATACCATCAATTTTTGTGGCACATGTAAATTATTGGGGTGACATTCATCTTAAAAATTTGGGACTTGCAAGAGGTCGACGAATCAGCCCTGTTCGTTCGGCTTTGGATAGAGGGTTAATGTATAATTTCCATACTGACACGCCTGTGATACAGCCCAATATTTTTCATACGGTATGGACAGCTGTGAATCGTGTCACAAAGAGTGGTGTAGTTTGTGGCGCTGAACAATGTGTTACTGTTTACGAGGCATTAAAAGCAGTAACAATTCATGCAGCCTATGCATATTTTGAGGAGCAGACCAAAGGAAGTATTAAGCCCGGAAAACGAGCAGATTTGATTATTGTTGATAAAAATCCTTTGAAAGTAGAGCCAATGGATTTAAAGAATATACGGGTAGTAGCAACCTATAAAGATGGAGAAATTTTATATGGACAATAGTTTATAGAAATGTTTATATCCTTGCCTTTTTAGACAGTTCTTTTTATAATGATAACGTGGAATGAACCTATTGGATTCTGGAAAATTTGTCATCCCGGAAGGAGGCGCTTATGTTTACTACAATACAAAAACGCAATCAATTTCTCATGGTGCTGGCGGTTTCGCTGCTGGCCTGGTGTATGCCCTGTTTTTCGTTTGACCCACGGGCGACCGGTTATCGGTGGGGAATTTCTCTGATTTTGTATACAGGCGCGCAGCTATTGGCGGTAGCGTTGCTTTGCCTGGAATTTTGGCAGAAACAATCCCGTTGGCTCTCGGTGTTGGTATTCTGTTTATTGCTGACGGTGCCGATGGTCTATCTGGCTTGGCTGCCTACTTGGCATACCGCCTCTATCACTGGTAAAATCAGTTGGGAGATTGGTTTCTCTACGGTGTACCCTGGCTATTGGATTGCTTTGGCGCTGTCTTTTTTGCCGCCGTTGGCTTTTTTGCTGCTGAAACAGAAACGCCGTTGAAGGAGAAAGGTGGAGCCTATGTACTTAGAGTCTTTTACGCTGCCTTCTCCAGATTGGGAGGAGCTCTATCGAAGTCCTGAGACAAATTGGGAAATGAAACGCACTTGTTATACGTCCTATTATCCTTTTGGGATTTTCCCGGAGAAGCAACTGACCGAGCTGCGTTTTGCGCCGGTGACGTTCTTGTATGGCGGAAACGGTTCCGGCAAGACAACGCTGTTGAATTTAATTGCGGAGCGGCTGCGCATCAGGAGGGGCACCTATTTTAACCGCAGCAATTTTTTTGCCGATTATGTGGCGCAGTGCAGCTATGAGGCGCCTAAATTTCTGACCGCCATTGCCGACGCCAGCCGGATGATTACCAGTGACGATGTATTTGACTATCTGTTGGATTTGCGCTGCCTGAATGAGCAGGTGGATTTGCGGCGGGAGAATTTGCTGGCCGAATACACCGAGGAACGACACGTGGCCTTTCGTATGTCTTCGCTGGAGGATTATGAAAAACTAAAGCGAAATAATGCGGCCAAACGCTTGACAGGCTCCAAATATGTGAAAAAACATGTGATGCAGAATGTGCGGGAGCAATCCAACGGAGAGAGCGCTTTTCGCTTTTTTACGGAGCATATCAAAGAAGATGCGCTGTATCTGCTGGACGAACCGGAAAACAGTCTGGCCGCCGATTTACAATTACAGTTAAGTCAATTTATCGCCGATACGGCCCGTTTTTATCATTGTCAGTTTATCATTGCTACCCACTCGCCTTTTTTGTTGGCGATGCCCCATTGCCGCATTTACGATTTGGATGCGGTGCCGGTGTCGGTGAAGCCCTGGACGGAGCTGGGGCATGTGCGAACCTATTTTGATTTTTTTGAGCAGCATCGGGAGGCGTTCGGCGTAACAGAGGTTGACACGTAGGCAGGGGGAAAGTTGATGACTTCACAAACAAGGACAAAGAAAAAAATATTGCTGCTGGCAGCCGTCTTTGCTCTGTTGGCCTGCTTTTTTCAGTTTGCCTTAATCGGCTATCAGACCATTGTGCTGGTTTGTCTGGGCTTGGCTGTGCTGACCTTGCTGCTGGGTTATGTTCCGGTACGCTGGGTGCAGCGGCTGTTGCTGGGGCTCACTGTTGCCGGTGTGTTGGTCTTGGGCGCTATAGAGGTTCCCATTATAGCGGCGGCGCAGGGGGATTTCCCCAACGATGCCGATTATTTAGTTGTGCTAGGGGCTGGTGTCAATGGGCGCACGCCGTCGCTGTCGCTGCTGAATCGTTTAACGGCAGCGGAGGCTTGGCTGCAGGCCAACCCTGACGGCAAGGCCATTTTAAGCGGCGGACAAGGATCTGGCGAGGACATCAGCGAGGCCGGAGCCATGTATCAATGGCTGACAGAGCATGGAATTGCCGCAGAACGGCTTTATAAAGAGGAAACGTCCGCTACCACCAGAGAGAATTTTCAGTATTCGGCAGAGCTGTTGCGGCAGTTGAACGGCGGAAAACTACCGGAAAAGGTGGCGGTTCTCAGCAGCGAGTATCATCTCTATCGGGCAAAATATCTGGCGCGGCAGGCTGGCTTGGAGCCGTTGGGCGTGCCGGCTAAGACAACGCTGCCTGTCCTGCGGTTGAATTATTTTTTGCGGGAGGGGGTGGCGGTGGGGCGGCTTTATCTCCTTGGCTACTAGGTAGGGCGTATCTTTTTTACTTTTGGGTGCGTTGTTTTCAAATTCGCTTGCTCGCGTACCAAAAGTACGCGTCACTGCGCAAATTTGAAAGCCGCCTTCCCAAAAGGAAAAAATCTAACGCCCTAGATAAGACGATTCCAAAAGCTGCCTGGTGAAACGAAAAAAATCCAGCGCCCTTCTGTGGCGTGAAGGGCCGCCTTGCTCTACGCTGATGCAAAAGGGCGCATCGCAATTTCCCAATGTCCTGTGGAGGGGTGCCTTTTTTGTGTTTGGCATCATTGTATTTGAATTTCTTCGCCTTGCGTATGGCGGTGCAAAGCGGATATTGATAGCAAAAGAATTGTGTAAAACTGGAGAGAAGTATCATGATGAACAGAAAGTTAATTCAAAATATTTTTTACATTTACATATTGGCAGCGGGGGCGTTGTGGGGTACTATTGGGCTGTTTTTCAATTATCTGTCCGATTTGGGGCTGGACCGGTTTCAAATTATGCTGCTGCGTATCGGCATTGCGGCGATTTGCCTGGGAATTTATATTTTCTGCACCAACCGGCAGCTATTCAAAATCGAGTTGCGGGATTGGTGGATGTTTTTTGGCACCGGCATTTGCAGCCTGATGTTTTTTAATTATTGTTATTTCACCTGTATCGCCATGGTTTCGGTCTCGGTGGCGGCGGTGCTTTTGTATACCGCGCCGATGATGGTGATGCTGATGTCCATTGTCTTGTTTCATGAAAAATTTACGGTGAAAAAAGGCGTCGTGGTGCTGATGACCTTTGCCGGCTGTGTGTTGGTGACTGGCTTAACGGGCGGCGGATCTATCGGGGCGGCGGGCATTTTGGTCGGTCTGGCTTCCGCTTTCGGCTATGCGCTGTACAGTATTTTCAGCACCTATGCTTTGAAAAAATATCACAGCATTACCATTACCTTTTACACTTTTGTGCTGGCGGCTTTGGGCACGCTGCCGCTGAGTCATGTGTCTGAGCTGGCGCCGATGCTGCAAAATCCTGCGGTGCTGCTTTATGGCGCGGGGCTGGGGATTTTGGCCTGCATGTTTCCCTATTTGCTGTATACTCGGGGGCTTACCGGCGTGGCAGCCAGTCATGCTTCTGTGATGGCCACTGTGGAGCCGGTGGTGGCTACCATTATTGGTGTGGCTGTGTTTGGCGACGTGATGACAGCGGGCAAATGCAGCGGCATTGTTTTAATTCTGGCAGGCATTGTGATTTTGAATGTGTCCTTGCCGAAACAATCTGAGAAGCTATAATTCATGTATTTGAAACGCTGGCGCTGCTGCGCCGGCGTTTTTTGTATGTTCAGGGGTCTGCCGCAGATATTTTTCTTCCTGTGGCATAACGGTCATGCTATAATAAAAGTAACCCTTTGTGAGTTGGCATGGAAAGATTGCGACGAGCGCAATGCGATATCGTTGGCGGTGAAGGAGGAATGAGCGGATGAGCAAGGTTTACCGCAGGCAGCTGGTGGAGGGTGTCACGATTCCTGCGATTATTCATAATGGCAGTTATTTTTTAATTGATATGGAGGTTTATGAGGACGGTACGGTGAGCTGCTGGCATAAGAGCGATTTGCAGCAGTTTCAGCAGGATTTACGAAAAGGCTGGGTGGTGCCGAAGATTCCCATAGGAGAACGGCTTTCTGTGACTCATCTGGGCAGTTTTCCGGTTTTGGATGCCCGATGGATCTATGATACGCAGAACTTTTATCAACATGTGCAAGATGTGGTGCGCAGGCTAAATCCAGAGATGACCAATCTGTATCGAACTACGCAGCGGGAGATACAGAAATGGGAAAAAGCCCGCGTGCGTTGGAGCGCCAGCCCGACGTACTGTAAGGTTGACGCTGAGATTGGTTATGATTTGTTGGACGGCCGTAGCTATTATATTTTTTATCGGCAGCACAACGGCTTATATTTGACCACACTGACAGCCTATGCCGACAAAACTGCCCGCATTGATGCGGCCGGAGAGAAATTTTTTACAGCAGAAGAAATTGATGCTTTTTTTGCTGACGGCACGCTTTGCACGTCGCCGGAAGAGCATGGCGCCTGGGTGATCCTGGACGGTTTGGGTGAACTTTTGTTGGGGCCGACGGGGGGCAAGCCTCTGTCTGTGCGGGAAAAACAAGGAGAATTTCACACCATGCTGGCGCAGGCTGCTGGAGAGGAGGATATGCTGGATCGCTGCATTGCAGCCTATCATGCATATTTAACAGAGCCTGGCGATTGGGCCAGAGAAAACCTGCGCAAAGCCTATGAAGCGGTGCCGGAGCATATGCGAATGTATTTGGGCGATATGGATACACGAGACAGTGACTATATTCGCATTCTGTATCATCCAGAGCAGAAACGGCAGGTGTAGCGGAGCCTTTTCTGAGAGAAGCGCTTTATCAGACAGCAAATCACAAAAGAAGGGAGCGAAACGAGTATGGAGTTACGAGAATTATTAGAAAGCATGAAACGCAATTGTATTCGTTTAACCATAGAAACGCCGACAGAACAGCAGCTTGGCAGCAGTCGTTTTGGCGGCACGCCGGATGTGCCGGAGGATTTTATTTGGCCGGTATTTGAGACCGATTCCTATGATGACGATCAGGTAAAGCCCCGTCCGCTGGCTTTTTTAGCCCAGTTTAACTGTGCGGAACTGGCAGCTTTGGATACAGAGGAATTATTGCCGAAAACAGGTCTGTTATCGTTCTTTTATGAAATAGATTCCAGCCGTTGGGGGTACGACCCTGCCGACGCTGGCTGTACGCGGGTGTATTGGTTTGCGCAGACGGATAACCTAAAAGCGGCGGCCTATCCTGCCGATTTGCCGGAGGACTATCGGTTTCCCTGCCTGAACATCGCAGCCAGAGCAGATCTATCTCTGCCCGATTGGCAGGATTTTGAATTGCAATATGGCAATCTTGAAGCAGATGGTACGCAGCAACGGGGAGGCAAAAGAGAGATAGAGCTGGATTATGACGGATTTGCGGAAGAAAAGGTTCTGCTGGGAGATGAAAGTAGCGGCAGCTGTTCTCAACTGCTGGGTTGGCCCTTTGTCATTCAAAATAATATGACCAGAGAGTGCGAGTTGGTCAGCCGCGGTCACTATTTGGGCGGTCTGTGGGAAAAGATTCCTCAACAGGATATAGAAGAAGCAACCCAAAATTCATTAGACAAATGGCTGCTGCTGTTTCAGTTAGATACGGTCACCAGCGGCGATTTTGAGCTGATGTTCGGCGATTGTGGTCTGTTATATTTTTATATCCGTAGAGAGGATTTGGCAAAGCGGGATTTTTCCAGAGTGTGGGTAATCCTGCAATGTTACTAGAACTGGCTTTTTCTGTTAGAGAATTTATTTTTTCTGTGCGAACAAATTTGATAAAGCTTGTAGTTCTGGGGCTTACTGTGAGCATAGACCAATAGAGGAGGAACCGATATGGAATTGTTGGAGCAGTTGCAGGCATGGCATGATGCCGGTGAATATGAAAGGATTATTGAAACATTGGAGGCCATTCCGGCGGAGGACAGAGGCTACCAATTGACGGGACTATTGGCGCGGGCCTATCAGAATGGGGCCAATGGCGATG
This sequence comes from uncultured Peptococcaceae bacterium, assembly GCA_902462325.1. Classification (GTDB taxonomy): domain Bacteria; phylum Bacillota; class Peptococcia; order Peptococcales; family Peptococcaceae; genus UBA7185. The sequence goes on along the minus strand of CABQBF010000005.1, from coordinate 35,359 downwards.
AGCGTCCTGCATATCATGAGCGTTCGCTGGAGTTATTACAGAGCGAGGTGGATGAAACAGATCCGGATTGGAACTTCCGTGTAGGCTTTTCGCTATATTGGCTGGATCAGTACGACAAGGCCATTCCTTATTTTGAACGAATTTTTACGTTGATTGCAGATGATGCGGAAACGCAGACCTTTTGGGCTGATGCCGCTGAGATGTTGGAGCAATGCCGGCAATGGACCAGCCCAATTTATCTGGAGCTGTATGAGGAAGCGGAAATGGAGGCGCTGGAGCAGCACATCCATGATTATTTTGGAGAGATAGACACTGTGATGCATGAGATTGCATCGCCGGATATCCATGTGGATATTTATGTGGTGAAGCCTACGCCGGAGCGCAATTATTATACGCTGATTACCGGCGGCATGGGTGCTCACCACATGCAGGTGCCGGAGGAATTGCAGGAGTATAAGCTGGAGCGGGCAGAAATGATGATTTGTCTGCCGCCTGATTGGAAGCTGGAAAGTGGGGACGAAGCCGATTATTGGCCTATCCGCTGGCTGAAAATTCTGGCGAGGCTGCCGATTATGGAAAATTCCTGGCTGGGCTGGGGACATACCATAGCCAATCCCGGGGAGGTGCCCTTTGCCGACAATACTGACTTTAGCGGCGTGATCCTGCTGTCGCCCGGCGCTTTTCCGCCGGAGGCGTCGGTTTGTACGATGCCAGACGGCAGTGAAGTGAATTTTTATAACGTGACGCCGCTTTATCGGGAGGAACTGGACTATAAATGTCAAAACAACGCCGACGCGTTATTAGAATTATTGCAGCAGGAGGTGGCGCCGGAGGATTTAACACCGCTGAATTTACAGCGCAAAAATGTTTGCGCTGCCCGCAAAAAGCAGTTTCGTCTTTCCGCTGTGGATATGCGGGACTTCCAGCTTGATATTATGCCGGGGGGCTGCATTGCCACCGACCGCATTACGGTAGATGGCTGTAAGGTGGGCTATTGCTATCGGCAGACGCCTGACGAGGGCTGCGAAACCTGGGACAGCGGCTGGCGGTTTGTGTCCGGCGATGAAGATGACGATTATATGAACAATGCGGAAAATTCAGGGATTTATGACTTAAACACCATCTGCAATTATGACGCTGACATTGTGCCGTTGTTGGACGCACCTTATGGAGCAGCCTTTGTGCGGGATGAGGCAGGTCTATTTCAGCCGGTGACCTTTTACAGTGACGAGGATGCGTAAAGCATCGCAGAAAAGGAGAGTGTACCATGACACAAAAACAATGTTCGTTACTCAGCGCTGAGGATGTTGCGACGCTGGAATCCTTTGAAGGCCAGTATGCCAGCTACTTTGGCAAAATGAAAGCATACCTGGATGAATTTGTGCAAGCGGGCCTGGAAGCCGGACGGTTTACCCAGGAGGAGGCTGACGCCGATTTGGAATTAGCCCTGTGGTACGGCTATGCCTGTAACAATCTGGATACCTATGAGGCATATTATACAGCGGTACAGCGTATGGCTGGCGCTGAAAAAAATGCGGCTGGCTGCGGCACCTGGTATTATCGCTATGCTGCAGCGCTGATGTATTGCGGCAAGCTGGAGCTGGCGTTGGAATATGCCGAGAAGGGCGCCAAGGAGGAGCCCACCTATCCGTGGATTTGGCTGCCTGTGGCCAAGCTGCGCAGTCATTTTGGCGATATTGACGGCGCTTTGGCTGCTGTGGCGAAGGGCCTAGAGCTGGAGCCCGGCGACTATGAATTTACAACGCTGAAGCGGGAAATTGAGCAGGGCTGCTCGCTGGAACAGATGGAATATCACTACATTCATGAGGAAAACGATAGAGAATTGCAGGCAGGCGAAGGCGATATTATGGAAATTTGCAATAAGCAGCAATCCATCGCCGGAATGGTGTGCAATCGAGAAAATTTGGCGGAAATTCAACAGTTGTTACAGGCTAGTCAATGGGAAGCCGATACGCCCTATTGCAGCTTCCGGTTTCCGCTGCTGGGCCGCAGCATAGAGGGCGTTTTCTTTATGAATGAAGCGGCGGTGTCCAAGTTAAAGCCCGATTGGGTGGCAGAAATGCTGGAATTGGTCCGCAACGAGGATGAAGGACTGCGTCTTCGTCTGGCTGCCAATGGCTATGGAAATACCGAATTGTCTACCATGAGCTTTCATTGGGATGAAAGCATACAGCTGCTCTATTATAATCCGGAAACCGACGAACAGGTCAGTATGTCTTGGAGCAGAAAACGGGCAGAGGAGCAGGCGGCTGACATGGAAGCAGACAGCGGTCAGTATCCATCAATGTTTACGCTCTATTTGCAGGATGATGATGGTCTGCATTATGCAGAGTGTTGGTTAAGTCAGGAGGGAGAGGAGTATGAAGAGGAGTACAAGGTACATCTGCACAAGGGTGATGTAGGCGATTTGGGTATGCATCAGAAGCTGGACTGTGCTTCTTTGGAAGACTATCAGCAGATTGCCGCAGAATTTTATCAGGATTTTGCTTCGCTGGGCTATGAGCCCTGGCCGGAGGAAGCGATGCAGTGGGTGGTGGTGCAGTTTCCTGTGCATGCTATGGATATGGGCGATTTTAATCCGACACAGGAGGATTTGGAATTGCGGGACGCTGCTTATCATATTTTGAATGAAACGCTGGGCTGGTATGGGTTAGGCCATGTGGACGGCTGGGAAATGGGCCGCAGCGTGGACAGTGCCGATGGCAGGGAAACCTATGTACTCAATCTGTATGGCTGCGTGGTAGATGCAGAGGGCAGTGTGGGCATTATCATTCAGGCGTTGGAAAAGCAGTTGGATTGTTCCCGTATGAAGATAGCCACCCGTCAAGCTAGTGAAGAGGCGTATGGGTTGGTGTATGCGGCGGATTGCAGCAATACCTTCTCCTTATAGGACGTGTCTTTTTTGTGTCTAGCGTCGTTGTTTTTGATTTTTCTCACCTTGCGTACAGTTAAGTACGCGTCGTTCGAAAAATCAAAAGCCGCCTAGCTAGACGCAAAAAATCCAACGTCCGGGACAAGAAAAGCTGTCGCGTTGTTTTTAAAAGAAAAATTTCAAGCCTGACTAGTTATGTGAAACGTGCAAGAAAAAGTCACTATTCTTAAAAATGGTTCGAGAGGTGTCATAGTTTGTCGAACAAATTTTCTTGAAATTAACAAAATATTCCGTTATAATAAATACAGGATTTTAGTTCCCGCCAGGCCGAGGTGCCGAGGTGCTGAGCGGGGGGGGTATATCAAGTTTGGCTTAGCGAATAAAAGCATTGCTGTGGCGATGTTATCCTTATTTATTGCTCCCAACCTGACAGCTTACGATTGATCTGGGAAGGGAGGCGTATATGCATGGATGAAATACTTGCAGTTTATTATGCAGTTTCTATTCTTTTTTTGTGCTTGTCAATTCTCCAGAAGCTTAGCGAATTGGTGAAGAGCTGGCATGAACATGTACGTTCCTCGCGTAAAAAGCGCAGAAAGAGGAAATAAAACGAGGACTAGCGTCTCAACCCCAATGACTCGCTAGTCCTCCAACAAAAACCCCCTGAGCAATGCCATACGGCAGCTCACACTATAAATATAGTTTAACATCGCGGTTTTTATGTGTCAAGGAATTTGGTAATATTTGCACGGAAAAATCTCAGGGCTGTTCTGTTTTGTAAGCGGCAGAGCAGCTCTTTTTTATTAGAACAGCAGTTATCGCAGCTATTGGATTAAAAATGGGAGGATATTTCATGGAACATGAAAATTTTGATGCAGAACGTTATGAAGCCAATACAGCAGGATTTGACGCCATTGCCGAGAAGCTGCATCGTCTTTATCCTGGGCAGGAGGGCAAATACTACGGTGTCCTGATTCCCTATATGCTGGGCGGCAGTGACCCGTTGGATGGGGTGGAGATTTGGCAGAGCGAGCAGGGAATCCCCCATTGGCACTATGTAACCTATGGTTTTAGTGAATTGTATGAAAAAGAATCATCGTATTTAGAAGAAAGCGGCTATGGGTTTGAGTTGACGTTTCGGTTAAAGCGGGAGATCGGAGAAACAGAACCGCCGGTATGGCCAGTCAATTTGCTGCAAAATCTTGCCCACTATGTGTTCTCTTCCGGGAATGTGTTTGCCGACGGTCATCACATGAACTGCAATGGACCGGTGGCGCTGGAAAGCGATACAAAATTGACAGCGTTGGGTTTCCGCGTCGATTCGGAACTGGGCGAGATGGATACGCCTAACGGCCATGTGACCTTTTTGCAGGCGGTGGCCATTACCCACGATGAGATGAATGGGCTGATGTGCTGGTCCGGTTCGCGGTTTTTGGAGCTGATGGCCCAGTATGTACCGCTTTGCATTACCGATTTATCCCGTACTTCGTTGATGCATGTTGCAGACTTTCGCGCAGTTTGGCAGCAAGGTGTGGCGCAGGATGGTTCGTCCACCGCATTTTTATATTTAGATGAATTGGCGGGCGGCATGGCGGCTGACAGGGCATGGTTGCAGTTAGGGGCCGGACATGTGGAAACGGTTCTGAATATGCTGCATGCGCGGGTAGGAAAGGGCCGTGAATTGTATTTGCAAGGAGCGCAGCAAGTCGTTCATATACAAGCGGCTCAAATTGCAGCTGTACAGAAACATGAAGAAATGCTGATCCTGGCCTTGACGGCGGAAACACTGGCTGAACTGGATGCAGTGCTGGCGCCCCATGCCGGTACGTATCCATTAAAAACGGCGCCGCTGGAGATTCACTTATTGCCAACAAAGATTACAGATGCCCGCGGTCATGTGTTACAGGTGATTGAGTAGGAAGCATATTGATTTACAGTTGCATTAAAAGCGTGTTGCTTTTGCTTGGGCAACACGCTTGCGGATCATTATTGCATTTTCTTCAGAATGCGCAGGATGCTGTGCAGAGAGTGCAGCAGTTCCTGTTGCTCTGCCTCCGGCAGTGTGGCGAATTTGTTTTCCAGCGCCTGATGGAGTTGTTCCTTGGTTTCCCGCAGAAAGGCTTTGCCGGCAGGCGTCAGGCGGATTAGCACCAGCTTGCGGTTGGCTTCGTCGTGAAACCGGTCTACATAGCCGGCTTCTACTAAAGGGGCAACTGCCCGTGTTGCCTGCTCCTTAGATGATGCGATGTAGGCGGAAACCTGCGTCATGTTCAAGGTGTCGTTTCCCATGAGCGCCAACAGAATAAAAAACTGGCTTTTGGTGACATGGGGAGGTTTTTTTTCAAGTTTGTTCAAGACAAGTCTGTGATACATCGGCATCATTTCCAGCAAGGCGGAGATGGATGTATCGACGGAATGCGTATCCAACGGGATCACCTCTTCTGTTTTGTTGCTCTTAGTATAACTTTTATACTAACAAAAGTCAACAGTTGACAAAAATCAATAATTGATATAGAATAATAATTGTGACAAATAACTGGGCGAACATCTTATGCAGGAGGTAATCGGGTATGACCAAAAAGAACGATTTGAAAACTTATGTGGCGGGAAAAGCGGAGATTTGCCAGAAAAATTGCCGGATTGATTATAATTTATATGATGAATATGGCGTAAAAAAGGGCCTGCGAGATAAAAACGGCATCGGCGTACTGGCCGGATTGACGAAAATTTCTCATATTCAGGCCTATCAGCTTGACGAGGCGGGCAATAGGGTTCCCTGTGACGGCAAACTGTTATATCGCGGCTATGATATTATGGATTTGGTGCGCGGCTTTGTGCAAGAGCAGCGCTTTGGATTTGAGGAAACCACCTATCTGCTGTTGTTTGGTCAGTTGCCCAATCAAAAAGAATTGCAGCAATTTACCAAGGTGCTGGCGCAAATGCGAACGCTGCCTACTAATTTTACCCGAGATGTGATTATGAAAGCGCCCAGTAAGGATATTATGAACACGCTGTCCCGCAGCATTTTAACGCTGGCTTCCTACGATGACAATGCCTCTGATTTGGCCATTGACAATGTGATGAGCCAATGCTTGATGATGATTAGCGTGTTTCCGTTGCTGGCCGTGTACGGCTATCACGCCTATAATCACTATGAATGCGACGAGAGCCTGTATATTCACCGTCCAGATCCTAAATTGGGAACGGCGCAGAATATTTTGCGCATGCTGCGGCCTGACAAAAAATATACCGATTTAGAGGCCCATGTGCTGGATATTGCGTTGGTGCTGCATATGGAACATGGCGGCGGCAATAATTCTTCCTTTACTACCCATGTGGTTACTTCGTCCGGCTCCGACTCCTATTCGGTGATTGCGGCGGCGCTATCTTCGTTAAAGGGGCCGAAGCATGGCGGCGCTAACATTAAAGTTGTGGAAATGATGAACGATTTGAAACAGCATGTGTCAGATATCACTGATAAGGAGCAGGTACGGGCTTATCTGGAAAAGGTGGTTGATAAAGAGGCCTTTGATAAGAAGGGCTTGATTTATGGCATGGGCCATGCTGTCTATAGCATTTCGGACCCACGGGCGCAGATTTTTAAAGGCTTTGTGGAACAATTGGCCGACGCCAAGGGCCGCCATGCCGATTATGCTTTGTATGCCATGGTGGAGGAATTGGCGCCGCAGGTTATTGCGGAAAAACGAAAAATCTACAAAGGCGTTAGCGCCAATGTAGACCTTTACAGTGGTTTTGTGTATAATTTGCTTGGTATTCCAGAGGAATTATATACGCCTATTTTTGCCATGGCCCGTATTGTAGGCTGGAGCGCACACCGGTTAGAGGAATTGACCAATGTGGATAAAATTATCCGTCCTGCTTACCGCAGTATTGGAGAAGAAAAGGACTATTGCTGCCTGACAGAGCGGGTATAGCGGCGCGTAAGTTCTGCAAACCTAACGGTTGTCTACTTTTTCCGGGTACAAATCATGGTTGGCCAGCCGGTTGAAGGCCACTTCCGCCCATGGGGTGCCCGCTTTGCCGTAGTTGCAGTAAGGATCGATGGAAATGCCGCCGCGGGGCGTAAATTTCCCCCAAACTTCAATATATTTGGGGTCCATCAATTGGATTAAATCGTTCATAATAATATTTACGCAGTCCTCATGAAAATCGCCATGGTTGCGGAAACTGAACAGATAGAGCTTTAACGATTTGCTTTCCACCATCCGTTCTCCGGGTACATAGGAGATATAGATGGTGGCGAAATCGGGCTGTCCGGTCATGGGGCAGAGGCTGGTGAATTCGGGACAGTTGAATTTGACAAAATAATCACGGTTGGGATGTTTGTTGGGAAAGGTTTCTAATACTTCCGGTGCGTAGTCATTGGGATATTTGGTTTTTTGGTTGCCTAGCTGGGTAATTCCCTGCAATTCTTGTGCAGTTCTGCCTGCCATAGAAAACACTCCTTTGCTTGTGATGTATCTTACAAAACTATAGCAAATCCGCTGGCTTTTCGCAAGAACATTTGCGGCGGGATTTTTGCTGGAACAGGAGACGGTACGTATGGATAGAAAAAAAGAGAAGAAGCTGACTGCCGGTGCGGCGGTTTTGTCGGTGGCTGGCGTTGCCGGAACCATGCTCTGGCAGAAAAAAGATGTGCTGAAGGCCATTGCTCAACTGCGGCGGTATCCGGAGGGCTGGATGCTCATTCAAAAGCGTCCGGAGATTTTTCTGACGAAGATGACGGAAAAAAGCAAGAAGAATTTGTTTGAATATTTAGGTCAGAGTCGGTGGCGGTTGGTGGACCAGGTAGCCGACGGTTATTTTTGGATGAATGAAAAGGAAGAAATCCTGCTGCTGACCCAAAAGAAAGTGATGAAAAATTATTGGAGCTGGACGGCTTCCCGGCCTTTCTTTGACGAGGCGGCGCAAGCTGAAGAAAGCGTTGCCGCTGAGGAAAACACAGCAGAAGACAGCGCCGACAGCAAGGAAGAAGCGGAGAAATCGTTATAAAAATATGCCATAGCGCGACAGGCTCGCTGTTGCGCTATGGCATATTTTATGCGGGTTTACTGTGGATTTTGTGCGGCTAAATACTGATTGACGCCCAAGTAGATGGCCCATGCCAATTGCTGCTGATAAGCAGGATCTTGTAGCTTGGCGGCTTCTTCGGCATTGGAGAGAAAGCCGCATTCTACAATTACCGTAGGCATGGTGGCATTTTTAAATAAATAGGTGTCCTCCCGTGGCAGTGCTTCCCGGTCATGGTCGCCCAGTTGTTCAATCAGCATTTGTTGGATGGCTTGGGCCAGCGCTTGACTTTCCGGGTCCTCAGGATTGTAAAAGGTTTGAGCGCCGCTCCATTTTTCATTGGGAATGCTGTTGCAGTGAATGGAGATAAAATAGTCGGCTTTGGATTGGGCGCCAATTTGAATGCGCTGTTCTAAATCGGCTCGCTGCTGCAGCAATAGTTTTTCTTCCTTGCTTTCCTGGGGAATTAAGTCGGTATCGGTGCGGCGCGTCATCACCACAAGGGCGCCGGTTTCTTCCAACAACTGATCCAGCTTTAAGGCGATATCCAGGTTGATGTCTTTTTCTAAAATATTGCTTTCATTGACGCGGCCAGGAAAGGTGCCGCCATGGCCGGGGTCAATCAAAAAAGTTTTTTCCGCCATTACCCAGGATAGGGTCGGCGAGGTGGTGGGCTGGTTGTGCAGAATTAGAAAGGTGCCGCAAATTACAATCAGCACACAGATTGCAACTACGGTATAAAAACTGCGCCGGCGAAAGAGCAGAAACATGATAAGTCCTCCTTTGCAAATCGTTGGTTTGCTAATAAATATGCTGAGCTGTGGGCAAGTATGCAGCAATTTTCGAGACACTGGATATTGATGCCGACAGAGTTATGGACATAAAAGGCCGTAAACAGTGTGGCATGTTCATCGCTTTTCTGTGGATAAGTAGCACGAAAAGACCGCTTGCTTTTACGGAAACGTGGATAAATTCACAGAAAAATAGAAAATTATCCACAAATGATGGGAGATAAACACAAAATTATGCACAGGTTTTTAGGGAAAAAGGAGAAGTTATCAACATGCTATCCACAATTCTTTGCTTTTTGCCGGCGAATCTGTTATAATGAAAGATACTTAAAATGATGGAGTGGTCAAGATGCCAGAACCGATTAACGCAGTGTATATCCATATTCCGTTTTGTTTGAAGAAATGTCATTATTGCGATTTTCTCAGCTTTGCCCAGCCAGAGCAGATGGAGCAGTACGTGTCGGCTCTGCTTGCGGAGATGCAGTTGGCGGTGCAGCGTTATGCAGTGCAGGCCAAAACAATTTTTATCGGCGGCGGCACACCGTCCTGCCTGCCGGAGCCGTTGTTGGAGCAGGTACTACAGGCGGTGCAGCAGTATTTTATAACGCCGGCTTTGCAGGAGTATACGCTGGAAGCCAATCCGGGAACCTTGTCTGCGGAAAAGCTGCGGCTCCTGAAACAATATGGCGTAAATCGTTTATCCTTAGGTGTACAAAGCGACAACGCAGAGCAACTGCAACTGTTGGGACGCATTCACAGTTTCGCGCAGGCGAAAGAGGCGGTGCAGTTGGCCAGGAAAGCGGGCTTTTCCAATCTGAATTTGGATTTTATGTATGGCCTGCCTGGGCAGACCTTAGCGCAGTGGCAACAGACTTTGACGCAGGCGTTGGCTATGGCGCCGCAGCATTTGTCGCTTTATCAGTTGAAAATTGAAGAAGGCACCCGCCTGGAAACGTGGCTGAAGCAGGGAAAAATCAGTGAATTTGATGATGAATTGGCGCTAAAGATGTATCGCTTGGCGCAAACCATGTTGACCGAGCAGGGCTATATTCAGTATGAGATTTCCAATTATGCCCGGCAAGGCTTTGCCAGCGCCCATAATCAGGTATATTGGCGCACCGAAAATTATTTGGGCGTAGGGCTGGGCGCTTGTAGTTGGGTACGTCCGCTGCGATGGAATAATCAGTTTGACCTGGCGGCGTATACGGCGCAGATTGATGCCGGTGAGCTGCCGCAGCAACAGCCGGAACGGCTTACAGAGCTGGAACAGATGGAAGAAACGGTGTTTATGGCGTTGCGCATGAATTGCGGATTGTCTAAGGCAGTATTTGCGCAGCGTTTTGGAAAGTCGGTAGAGACGGTATTTGCATCTGCTTTGCAGCGCTGCGTCGAGCAAGGTTGGTTACAGGAAACTGCCGACGCCTATTATCTGACTGAAGAAGGACGGGTTTTGGGCAATTTGGTTTTTCTGGAATTTATCCAATAAAGTTTATCATAAAGGGTAGAGAAAAAAGTTTCATAAAAAATGTTCTTCTGGCACAATCTAAAGAATGACTATTGTGTTTTTATGATAGTCGTGCTAATATAATTATATAATCTAGTTTTAAAAACTAGATTATATAATTAAAAATATGGAGGTGTTTTTTATGTCACAATATTGGATGAAAGCCAGAGAGCCAATCAGCAGCTTTACTCACATGTTGGGCGCAGTCTTTTTTACTGTGGCAACGGTGCTGCTAATCGGAAAAACATTGACGTTGCCGGACTGGTCGGTAAAAATTTTGGTGGGTGTTATTTTATTTGGCTGCTCCTTAGTGGCTTTGTATGCAGCCAGCTCTATTTATCATTTTTTCAACGGATCGGGCAAGAAGCTGTTAATTTTGCGGAAGTTGGACCATGCCATGATCTATGTGCTGATTGCAGGCACCTATACGCCGGTTTTATTGAAATATCTATCTGGCTTGGAAGGCTGGATTTTCACCGTCGCCATTTGGGTTTGCGCATTGCTGGGCATTGTGATAAAATTGTGCTGGTTTTCCGCGCCGCGCTGGCTGCAAACGGTTTTATATATCGCCATGGGTTGGGCAATTTTATTTGATATCTCCATTTTCCAGTCCATGAGCGGTGCAGCGGTAGGTTTGCTGGCTGCCGGCGGTCTGAGTTATACGGTGGGCGGCGTGATTTATATGCTGAAAAAGCCCAATATCTCCGCTGTGTTTGGTTTTCATGAGCTGTTTCATATTTTTGTGCTGCTGGGCAGTTTGTTTCATTTCTTGATGATTTTCTTTTATGTGGCGTAAACGTGTATACGATTGGCAGGGCGATTACATGAATTTGGTGTAATGGCCTTGTTTTTTTGTTTTATAGAAACAAATAAAAAATGGATACGAAAAATTGCTGTGCCGTAGAGAAAATGATAGACATTTGTGGGTTGGCAATGGTATACAATAGCATAAAGGACTTTCAAATTGCCGCAGAGGAAAGCGGAAGTTTGGTATTTACCTACGATACGAAAAAAAGATGATTTTGGTCGATGAGAAAACAGTCCGGGCGTTTCAGGTGGAAACTGTGCTGACGGCGTGGAAATGATTTATGATTTAAAGTTTCGTGCTATTTTAGATGAACAAGGCGCGCCCAACGGAACAGCGGTAGGAATTTATCGCAATATTACAGACCGTTATCTGAAGGATTTGAAGATGGAGCGCTATCAGCAAATTGTAAATTCTTCAGAGCGCGTTACCTTCCAGTATGATGTGCGGCAGGATTTGATGATTTTTTACACTTCGATGCTGATAGACGCCGATTATCAGCAGAAAGAATATCATTTGGAGCATGATATGCAGCGGCTGCAAAAAGGCGAAGTTTGTCCTGAAAGCGATATTCCTGTTTTGTATGAATTGTTGAGTCATGGCGCAAAAAAACCGGTACAAATTCAGATGTTCAGCAACCGCACAGGAAAAGCGCGCTGGTGTGCGCTCACCGGTTTGGTTGTGGAAGAAAACGGCATTGCCAGCCGCGTGTTCGGCACCATCGCCGATATTACCGATGCGAAAGAGCAGGAGCAGTCTTATCGCAAATTGGAACGGGTTTTGCGCTGTTTGAAAGACGATTATATCGGCATTTTTGAAATAGATTTAGAAGCTGATACTTATACGATGCTTTCTTATAACGACACGGCAGACCGAATTGTAAGGCAGTTTCCTGAAAGAGGCTGTTACAGCCAGACTTTACAGTGGGTAGCGCCCTTATTGGTGGCTGCTGAGGACAGAGAATATTTTTTGAATTTTTGCGATTTGGCCTGCCTGCGGCAGGTATTGACGCAGGAAAAACGGGTGGAGGTAGAATACAGAACCGTTCTGCAGAAGAACACCTGGCGGCGCAGCATATATCAAGCGGCCGAATACCAAGACGGAAAGCCTGTCAAGGTCATACTATATTATATGGATATTGACCAGATGAAAACCGAAAAATTGCAGCAGCAGGCGGTGCAGGAAGCGTACGCTTATGCGGAGGCAGCCAGCATTGCCAAAACCGAGTTTTTATCGCGGATGAGTCATGATATCCGCACGCCGATGAATGCCATCATCGGAATGACGGCCATTGCCAGCACCCAGATAGAAAACCAGGAACGGGTGCGGGAATGCCTGCAAAAAATCTCAGTCTCCTCTAAACATTTGCTTTCGTTGATTAATGAAGTGCTGGATATGAGCAAAATTGAATCGGGCAAACTGGAGCTGCGGGAGGAAGCGTTTCATATTGCAGACCTGATTGATAATATGGTTACTATGGTACTGCCGCAAATTCAGGAGCATGGCCATCATTTGCAAATCCATGTGACCAATCTGCAGCATGAATGGGTCATCGGGGACAGTATGCGAATTCAGCAGGTCTTTGCAAATTTGATTACCAATGCGATAAAATACACGCCCGATGGCGGTGAAATTGCCGTGTTCCTTCAAGAACGGCCAGCGAAAAATCCCCAGTATGGCCAATATGAATTTATGTTTCAGGATAACGGCATCGGCATGACCGAAGAATTTTTAAAGGTACTGTTTGAGCCGTTTACCCGTGCAGAGGACAGCCGCACGAGCAGAGTGACCGGCACCGGCTTGGGCATGACCATTGCCCGCAATTTAGTGCGGATGATGATGGGGCTGTCTGTGAAGGTGCCGCTATCATGCTGCAGGAGCTGCAGATGTCTGCTGAATGGTGCTTATCGGGACAGGAAGCAGTGGAGTTGGTGACGCGCCGTCATAGAGAAGGGCGGGATTATTCTGCTGTTCTGCTTGACTGGGAGATGCCCGGTATGGATGGCCTGAAAACGGCGCTATTGCGGTAAACTTGATGAAGGCTGCCGCAGAGGGCAATTATGATATGATTTTCATGGATATTCAAATGCCGGTGATGGACGGCTATCAAGCTGCGGTTGCTATTCGCAGCCTGAACCGAAAAGATGTAAAGGCGCTGCCCATTGTAGCGATGACCGCCGACGCTTTTGTGGAAGATGTCCATCGTGCCCAGGCGGCAGGGATGAACGAGCATATTCTCAAACCGATTGATTGCGAACGACTGGAACAAATTTTACAGAAACATTTAGCTGAGTGAAGGTGCTGCGCCACAGTTTTTGAGCGGTATTTGTGCAGAAATATGCCAGAAGGCTGATCGAGCGGGAGGGCAGAGATAACATGATAAAACCAGAACAGACCGATGAAATTTCTGAAAATTGAGAGCAGCAGTTGGAAGAAGCGCTGCTGCAAAAGGAATTATTGTCTAGCATTTTTGATACGGTGCCTTGCGGCATTTTGCGTTTAACAAGAAACGGGACAAGTTATGGGTTAATTTCTATCAATCCGGCGGCAATCCGTTTATTGGGTTATCAGGAAGTGGAGCTTTCTCAACTGGATTGGAGTAGTGGGATTGCCGATACAGTCCTTGCAGAGGACTATCAAATTCTGTTAGATTCCTATCAAAATCGGCAAAAACAAGGCGACAGTATGGAGGTTGCCTGTCGGGTACGCTGGCAGGACGGCAGTATCCATTGGCTCAAAGGCAGCAATTCGATTGTTTCTGATTGTGACGGCGTCCAGATAATACAGCGCATGTTTATTGATGTAACAGAAAGCAAAGAGTTGCAGGAACAGCTATGGCGGGAGCAGGAGATTACCGTCTGGCTATGGAGATCAGCTCCGATGTGATGTATGAATATACGGTAGATACCGATACCCTTGTGGCGTATGAACCGCAGGTTGACGCTGCGGGGCACAGTTATGTAGAAAAAATGGAGTTTCCCTGCTATGAAGCTTTTTTGCAGCAGGAAGATTTTGTGCATCCTGATGAACGCCATTATCGGGATGACAACTTTGGCGGAGAAAAATTTACAGAATCCAGAGCGTTTGCAGGATTATCTGGTGAAAATCCGTTTATCCAGCGAACATCTATTACAACTGATTAATGAAATTCTGGATATGTCTAAATAGGGTTCTTGCGTCGGATTTTAGAAAATAGCTTGTCAAGCAAAGGCAGAACGACTAAACTATAAAAGAAAACAACTTGCCTTGGGCAAGCGCGATAAAATCTATGAGGTGATTACAGTGAAAATAGCAGTTGTCGGTTTAGGTTTAATAGGCGGTTCTTTTTGCAAAGCAATCAAAGCCTATACCCAGCATACTTGTCTGGGCGTCGGCAGAGATTTAAACAGTAAATCGGTACAGATGGCGCTGCAGGCGGATGCCATTGATAAGGCCATTATTCCCGAACAATTAGGGGAAGCCGATTTGAGTATTATCTGCCTGCACCCGCAGGGGATTATAGATTTTATTTTAAACAATCAGCAATATTTCCGGCCTGGCAGCATTGTCATCGACGCCGGTGGCGTGAAGGAAAGCATCGTAAGCGCTGTGCATGATGTTCTGACAGCCCGGGGCGTTATTTTTATCGGCTGTCATCCGATGGCTGGCCGGGAATTTTCGGGCTTTGCCTATTCTCTGCCCGATTTATATAAAGGCGCCAGCATGATTTTGACGCCGCTGGACAGTGTGCCGGAGGAAGCCAAAAAGACCGTCGAGCAGTTGGCCCGCGATTTAAAATTTGGCCGCATTGTTTATACCACACCGCAGGAGCATGATAAGACCATCGCCTTTACGTCCCAACTGGCCCATGTGGTGTCCAGCGCTTACATCAAAAGCCCCACTGTAAAAAATGAAAGCGGTTTCAGCGCGGGCAGCTTTAAGGATTTGACCCGTGTAGCCAAACTGAATGAGGATATGTGGACCGAGCTGTTTTTGATGAATCAGCCGGCCTTGCTGTATGAAGTGGACACCATTATCCGCGCTTTGCAGGAGTATCGGGATGCTTTAGCCAATCAAGATGCAGAAACATTGCGGGGCCTTTTGCGGGACGGTCGGCTTTTGAAAGAATGGAGTTTGAAGCATTCTATCACCGAATAACATAAAATTCTGAAAAAAATCAATTATACGCTTATTATAATGAAAAATATATTTTATTTTTCTATCTGATATGGTATCATAGAGATAAGAAGTGGTGAATATCATATTATCTGATTTTGAAAATGATATTTGCACATGTTGGGGAAACAATAAAAGGGTAGAAATGAGCGAGGGTAAGCGTATGGTTCAGATTATAACAGATTCATCGGCATTAACCACACCGGCGGAAGGAAAAGCACTGGGGATTGATGTCATTCCGTTGTGTGTTAGTATTTTAGATGAAGAGTATCGTGATTTACAGGTCAATATGGATTATTTTTATGGTCAAATTGCTAAAGGCGGGATTCCCAGAAGCTCACAGCCGCCGCTGGGCGATTATGTGGAGGCCTATCGGCGGCATGCGGGCAAGAAGATTTTGAATATTGCCATGGCGGATGGGTTGTCGGGCACCTATCTCAGCGCCTGCGGCGCCAAAGAGATGGCAGAAAATAAAGAGGATATTGTGGTGTATAACAGCCGTACCTTATGCGGACCGCACCGGCATTTGGTGTGGAAAGCGGCGCAGATGGCGCAGCAGGGTAAATCGTTGGCCGATATTGTGCTGGCGCTGGATGAATGCACCCGCCATTGCGAATCCTTTTTGATTGCGCAGGATTTTGAATTTTTGCGCAGAGGCGGCCGTTTAACGCCGTTGGCTGCTAAATTTGGTTCGGCGCTGCAGGTGAAGCCCATCATGCAGCAGACGCCCGACGGCACCCGTTTAGACGCTTATGGGATCAGCCGTACCATCAAGGGCGCTGCCAAAAAGATTATGCACCATTTTCAGAAAAAACACGTGGGAGAAGGCTATTTAATTTCCATTTCCCATGCCAGAGCGGCCAAAGATGCCTTGGAGATTGCCCATATCATGAAAGAGGCCTTTGCCAAAGCCAAGGTAGAAATTCTGGAGCTGTCGCCTGTTTTTGTAACCCAGGGCGGTCCCCAGTGCATTGCCATTCAGTATATCAAAATGTAAGGTGGGGCAAGCGAAAGGGAAATCAATAATAAGCTGTTGTTGAAGCAAAGGATTGCTTTGGCAGCAGCTTTTTTTATTTTCGTGTTAGAAAGAGGATTTTTCTAAAATCTGGATAATTATTATGTAAAAGGAACAATCATGCAGATAGAACAGAAGGAGGGGAAGCGGTATGGTGCAGAGTTTTCATGGGGGATACTGCTGTTTGATACTCCTTGGCGGCGCTGGCTTGGGATGGCTTTGTTATTGGGGCGCCCATGTATGTATCAAACAAGAGAAAGAATTGAACGGTGCAGCGGCTGGCAAGCTGTTGAATTGCCGGTTTATGCAGTTGGCAAGTATCCTGCTGCTGTTTTCTTTGCTGCTGCGGTTTCACTGGAGCTGGCAGTTGGGCAAATTTATGGTGCTGGGTTGCTTGCTGCTGGCAATCGGTTTGATTGATTATTATAGCTTCCTCATTCCCGACAGTTTGCTGCGCTTGGGCTTGTTGTTGTATGTGCCGATATCACTGTTGGACGGGCAATCGGTATTGGAATTGCTGTGGCAGGGATTGGTGGGCGGTTGTGCAGTGGCGCTGCCCTTATGCTGTTTTATTTTGGTTGCCGATGCATGGTTGCAGCAGGAAACCATGGGTGGCGGCGATATCAAATTATTTTTTCTGCTGGGCGTTTATATGGGGCCGTCCTGGACCTTTTTGACCTTGTTTCTGTCTTGTCTGGTAGGCTTACTCTGGCAGCTCTGGCAGCAATCCTTGCGGCGGGGCGCGTTGCTTCCCTTTGGGCCGTCTATTGGGATTGCCGCTTGGCTGGTGCTTTTGTGGGGCGAGCAGATGCTGGACTGGTATCGGCAATTTTTGCTGTGAAGCGCTGCGGAAATCGCAAAATAAAAAGTTTATCCGCTTGTTTCTGCGTCTGAACTTTGTTATCATTAGATGAGAAAGCAAAAGAGTTTTTGGGAGGATGTGACAGCCATGAACAATTCAAATTTTGTCATCATTACCGGCTTGTCCGGCGCAGGAAAAAGTAATGCGGTGAAAGTTTTTGAGGATATGGGATATTTTTGCGTGGATAATCTGCCTGCGCCGTTAATTCCTAAATTTGCGGAGCTGTGCTTGCAGTCTGACGGCAAGGTCAGCAAAATTGCATTGGTTATTGATATTCGCGGCGATTTGTTTTTGGACGAGTTAAATCATAATCTGGATGAGCTGCGGAATATGGATATTCCCTATCAGATATTGTTTTTGGAGGCTTCCGATGATATTCTTATTCAGCGCTTTAAAGAAACGCGCCGCAATCATCCGCTGAGCCCGCAGGGCACTATCAGTGAGGGTATCCGTCTGGAACGGCAGAAGCTGAGCGAATTACGGGGCCGGGCCGATAAAATTATTGATACCTCCCGGTTAAAGGCTAGCGAGCTGCGCAGCGAATTGCGGACCCAATGGGCAGAGGTGAGCGATAAGCTCTCTGTCAGTATCATAACTTTTGGCTATAA
Organism: uncultured Peptococcaceae bacterium; assembly: GCA_902462325.1. Classification (GTDB taxonomy): domain Bacteria; phylum Bacillota; class Peptococcia; order Peptococcales; family Peptococcaceae; genus UBA7185. The sequence goes on along the minus strand of CABQBF010000005.1, from coordinate 17,695 downwards.
ACACGGCATTCCCATTGACACCGATTTGTTGATGGACGTGCGGTTTATTCCCAATCCCTTTTATATACCGGAGCTGCGCCCGCTGACTGGTCGGGACCCGGCTGTGCAGGAATATGTATTCCGCTCTAAAGAGTGTCAGGAATTTTTGCAAAAGTATACCGATTTATTGAAATTTTTATTGCCAAATTACAGCAGAGAAGGCAAAACCCATCTCACCATTGGGATTGGCTGCACTGGCGGTCAACACCGGTCGATTGCGTTGGGTATAAAAATTGGTCAGATTTTAGAGCAGGAAGGCTATCCGGTTAATGTGAAGCACCGGGACAACTAGGTTACGCTGGGAGGGAGCTACAATCGAGTTCGGCGAATATAAGCAATGGAAAGAGAAAAACAGTCGGAAAGAATATAATAAATGGCGCAGGCTGCAGCAAGGCCCCAATATTGTCGTCGTAGGCGGCGGTACGGGGCTGTCGGTTTTGCTGCGCGGCCTGAAAGAATACAGCAGCAATATTACGGCCATCGTTTCGGTAGGCGATGACGGTGGCAGCTCCGGCCGTATTCGGGAGCAATTTGGTATGGTGCCGGTCGGTGATGTGCGTAACTGCATTGTGGCGCTGTCCGACAGAGAAGATTTGATGGAGCAGCTTTTTGATTATCGTTTTGAACGGGGCGAAGGGTTAGATGGGCACAGTTTGGGCAATTTATTGCTGGTGGCCATGGCCTATTTGACTGGCAGTTTTCACGACGCTGTTTCCGATATCAACGAGGTGCTGCAAATTCGGGGGCGGGTGCTGCCCGTTACCGATGAGCCGATTACGCTGAAAGCCATCTTAGATGACGATACGGAGATTGTTGGCGAGAGCTGCGTGTCTCAGGCCACCCGGCCTATCGTGCGGCTCACCATTGAACCGGAGGATGTGCAGCCGTTGGAAGAAGCGCTGGAGGCCATTGCGCAGGCGGAAGTCATTGTGCTGGGACCGGGCAGCTTGTTTACCAGCATTATCCCCAATTTGCTAGTAGATGGCATTGTAGATGCTATTTTAAAAAGCAAGGCCATGAAATTTTATGTGTGCAATGTGATGACCCAGGCGGGCGAGACAGACAATTTTACGGCGGAGGACCATTTATTTTCTTTATTGGAGCATGGCCGCAAAGGAATTGTGGATTCGATTATCGTAAATAATCACGAAACCATGGACCAGGAGATTTTGCAGCGTTATGCAGAAGAAGGTGCTGTTCCGGTCAAATATCATAAAAATAAATTGGAAGAATTACAGGTAAACGTGGTAGAGGCCAATCTGCTGAATGAGCAGCAGGTGCTGCGCCACGACTCGACAAGGCTGGCAGAGACGATTATGGATCAGCTTTACAGTAAAAGCGGTTTTTGGAGCACGCTGGGCTGGCGGCACACTTATAAAGCAGTAAAAAAACATAATCGCCGTGTTAGAGGCAAGAGAACGCGAAGATAGAAAGTTAAGGTGAGTGGCAATGTCCTTTTCCAATGAAATAAAAAACGAGCTGGCCCATTTAGAGCATGATAAAAAATGCTGTGAGATTGCCGAGTTAGCCGGTTTGGTGCGCATGGACGGCACCATCCTGATTGGCAACCGGAACGGGATTGGGCTGGAACTGGTGACGGAGAATGCGGCAGTAGCCCGAAAAGCCTTTAAGGGCTTAAAAAAATTGTTTCAGGTGGAAACTGAGATTACAGTACAACGGCGCAACCGGCTGAAAAAAAATAACGTGTATCTGGTGCGAGTACCGGGACAACCAAAAGTGATGGAAGTGTTGGATACCTTAGGCTTAATGAAAGACGGTCTGATGTATAATCCAGAAATCAGCGCCAATCTGGTAAAAAAGGAATGCTGCAAGCGCAGCTATCTGCGCGGCGTATTTTTAGGCGCCGGTTCTCTGAGCGACCCGATGAACAGCTATCATCTGGAAATTGTGGCCAACAGCGAGGAGTATGCCGATTCCCTAGTAAAGCTGATTGAAACCTTTGGCTTGCATCCCAAAATCAGCGGTCGGAAAAATGTGCTGCTGGTGTACTTAAAAGAAAGTGAGCAAATTGCCGATTTCCTCAATATTATCGGCGCCCATCAAGCGTTGTTGGAGCTGGAGAATATTCGCATCCAGAAAGGGATGCGCAATCAGGTAAACCGTTTGGTAAACTGCGAGAGCGCCAATATGAATAAAACCATCGACGCTGCGGTGCGGCAAAAGAATAATATTGAATTTGTGCAGAAATACTATGGTTTGGAAAAGCTGAGCGACGGTTTACGGGCTGTGGCAGAGGCGCGGCTGACTTATCCCGAAGTCAGCCTGAAAGAACTGGGCACATTGATGGACCCGCCCATTGGCAAGTCGGGCATTAATCACCGTATGCGCAAGCTGGAGGAATTGGCCGATGAGCTGCGCAGCAAGGGCTATGGCGGAACAGAATTGTAAAAGGAGGACACGGCATGCATAGCTGGAGAAAAGTATGTACCATCCTATCTGTTGTTCTATTGGCTGTGATTTTGCTGCTGAATTATTTTGGTTCGCCGCTTACCCGCTATCAATTAGAACGGCAGGTGGCTGATTATTTGCAGGAATTAGGGTATCAGCAGGAGGATTTGGCAGAGCTGAACAGTGTTTATGACAGACATGCCCGCAATAAATATATGGTGAAGGTTGTGTTTGCCGATGCGCCGAAAGCCGCTCATTATTATTACTATGATGAGGAATTGGAATTGCAGGAAGTTGAACAAATAGGAAAATAAAATCAAAGATTGTTGGATTATTATAAAACAATGCTGCCAGTGATTTTTTTGATTGCTGGCAGTATTTTCATGTTGAAAATTGTCAATGGTGACAAATTTGCTCTAAAATATTACGATTGCAACTATTTTAAAAATACTGAACATTGAAAAGCACTATGTAACGTGATAGAATTTATGTGAAAAGATATGTCGTAATTAGGCAGAGGGGGCCATAAGATTGAATTTAAACGACAGCTTGATACAAAAGACCTATCAGGTAGCGGACGTGTCTGGTTTAGAATTGCCGGTGGAACGCCGGTTGGAGGCGTTAGGGCTGACGGCAGGGACGAGCATTACCGTTTTGAACAAGAAAAAAGATGGCGCTATTATTGTAAAGGTGCGGGGAACCCGTTTTGCAGTAGGAAAGCAAATTGCAGCCGGAATTCACATTAAGGAGGCCGGACAATGAAGGATACAGTCAGTATCGGATTTATTGGAAATCCCAACTGTGGCAAAACGACACTGTTTAATGCGTACACCGGCGCTAAGCTGAAAGTTGCCAACTGGCCGGGCGTTACAGTAGAAAAAAAGGAAGGCTCTATGCAATATCACGGGCATACGTTTAAATTGGTGGACTTGCCCGGTATTTACAGCCTCACCTCTTATACTATGGAGGAAAAGGTATCTCGGGAATTTATTCTCAGCGATGATGTGGATGTGATTGTAGATATTGCCGATGCGTCTGCGTTGGAGCGCAATCTGTATTTGACCTTGCAGTTGATTGAGCTGGGCAAGCCGGTGGTGCTGGCCTTAAATATGATGGATATTGTAGAAGAACGGGGCATGGAAATTGATATGCACCGTTTGCCGGAAATGCTGGGTATTCCTGTGGTGCCAGTATCGGCTCGTAAAAAACGGGGACTGGATATTTTGATGCATGCTGTGGCCCATCACGTGGATAAAGACGAGCCGGTGGTGTTAATTCATGAGCATGACGCTATGGAGGAAGCCAGCCAGCATCAACACGACCATCATGCCGAATATGCCATGGTGTACAGCGATTTGATTGAAGATAAAATCGACGCCGTCACCGAGGTGCTGAAGCAGCGCTATCCCGATATGAAAAATTATCGCTGGCACGCGCTAAAGTTGTTGGAACAGGATGCCGACATTATGGCCCGTTATCCGGTGGATTTGCCGCAGGTGATGGACCGCAGCTACGAAAAAGATATTATCAATCAAAAATATGATTTCATTGAAGAAATTATCGATGAAGTGCTGATGAACAAAGAGCAGAAGGCAGAGCGAACCGACAAGGTAGATGGGCTGCTGACTCATCCAATCTGGGGTGTGCCTATTTTTTTAGGCATCATGGCGCTGGTATTTGGCCTGACCTTCACCGTTGGCGATTGGTTAAAGGAAACCTTTGTAGAAGCCGCCATAGAGTGGTGTTCCATAGGTATTCTCAACTGCTTGACTCATTTTCAGGTGAACGAAGTTTTGATTTCCTTAGTCATTGACGGGATCGTGGCTGGTGTGGGCGGTATCTTAACCTTTTTGCCCAACATTTTTATCCTGTTTTTGGCTTTGGCCTTTTTGGAGGACAGCGGCTATATGGCAAGAGTGGCCTATGTGATGGATGGCCTTATGGGACGGCTGGGCTTATCGGGCCGCGCCTTTATTCCTATGCTGCTGGGTTTTGGCTGTACGGTGCCGGCTATCATGGCTTCCAGAGCGTTGGAAGATCCACGGGACCGCAGAAAAACGATTTTGATTACGCCGTTTATGTCCTGCAGCGCCCGTTTGCCGATTTATGTGGTGTTCTCGCAGATGTTTTTTGCCGAGCATGCCATGGTGGTGGCATACTCCATGTATATTTTGGGCATTGTAGTGGCTTTGGCGACAGCGCTGGTGCTGAAACTGATTGATAAAAAAGAAAGCAAAAATAATTTATTGATTGAGCTGCCCGAATATAAAGCGCCCAATGCCTACAGCATTGCCATCTATGTGTGGGAAAAGGTGAAAGATTATATCACCAGAGCCGGTACGATTATCTTTGTAGCGTCTATCATCATGTGGGTGCTGCTCAACTGTGGACCGCATGGTTTGGCCGAAGATATGGGACAGAGCTTTGGCGCCATTATGGGGAAAGTGTTGGTTCCAATCTTTACGCCTATCGGCTTAGGTTATTGGCAGATTGTGGTGGCGCTGATTTCCGGCATTGCTGCCAAAGAAGTGGTGGTATCTAGCTGCAGTGTATTGTTTGGCATTAACAATATTAACTCGCAGGCTGGTATGGATGATTTGGTGGGCATGCTGGCTGTCATGGGTTTTGGCGCAGTCAATGCCTATGCGTTGATGACCTTCTGCCTGCTCTATACGCCCTGTACCGCTACGCTGGCAACCATCAAGCGGGAGTCCGGCAGTTGGAAATGGACCGGACAGGCCATGGTGTTTCAGTTAGTGGTGGCATGGGTCGTTACCTTTGTTATCTACCATATTGGGATGCTGTTTGTATAAGGAGGCCGTTATGCTGGCAACAATCCTATTAGGCGCAGCCATCGTGCTATATGCAGGCTGGGTGCTGCGCAAAACCTATCGGCAGTGGAAAAGCGGCAATGGCTGCCAATGCGGCTGCAATCATTGTGCTGGCAAACAGCAGTGCAGAAAATAAATTGTATGATACAGAGAAAATACTGTCATATCCAGAATTTATTTCGGATATGGCAGTTTTTTGTTCAGCGTTATTTGGCACTATGGGCCGCAGCAAATTGACGATATTTTACAAGCCTTTTTCCATGGCGCTGCGTTACAATAAAACAATGACGGGAGGGCTGCGGAATGGAAAAGTCGACGCGGCAGGTTTGTTACGATGAAACGTTACAAATCAGCGCCTATTATTTTAGACAGTTGAACAAGGGATTTATAAATCATTTTCATGGGTATTATGTGTTTGGATTGATTGAAGCGGGCAATACGGTAATGTCCTGCCGCAAGCAGGAATATCATCTAAAGCGGGGCCATTTATTTGTGTTCAATCCCGGCGATAACCATGGATGCCTGCAGTGCGGCAGCGAGCCGTTGGAATATCGGACGGTGAATATCGATAGTGCCGTAATGCAACGGCTTGTTGTAGAAATTGCCGGCTTAACGGAGTTGCCTGTTTTTAGCTGTCCTGTGTTTAAGGATGAAGACCTTGCCCGGCATTTGCGGATATTGCATGAAATGATACTGCATCAGGCAGCGGAATTTGAAAAGGAAGAGGCGCTGTTATTTTTGTTGTCCGAATTGATACAGCGCTACAGCCAGCCCTTTGACCACAGCATTCCCGATTGTCGTATTGAGGTGGAGCAAGCCTGCCAGTTTTTACAGCAGCATTACGCGCAGACCATTGGTTTGGAACAGGTCTGTCAGGTTGTCGGGCTGAGCAAATCGACACTGCTACGGGCTTTTACCAAATCCAAAGGCGTTACGCCCTATCGGTATTTGCAAGCCATCCGCGTCGGCGCGGCGCAAAAATTGCTGCAGCAAGGTTGGGCGCCCATTGATGCGGCGCTGCAGACCGGATTTTCTGACCAGAGCCATTTCACCAATTATTTTCAGCAGATGATTGGCTTAACGCCCGGCGCCTATCGAGAGATGTTCGCGAAAAAACAAAGCAGGGAGTAACAGACATGGAGCAATCAAATCGCAGGGGCCATTTGGCGGCCTTGCTGACCATTTTTATTTGGGGAACCACCTTTATTTCCACCAAACTATTATTACAGGACTTTCAGCCGGTAGAAATTTTATTTTTCCGTTTTTTGCTGGGCTTTTTGGCGTTGCTGTTGATTTATCCCCGCCCTATGCCCAAAACGACCAAAGCGCAGGAATTGATTTTTGCGCTGGCAGGACTATGCGGCATTTGTTTGTATTATCTATTGGAAAACATCGCGCTCACCTATACGATGGCTTCCAATGTAGGAGTGATTATTTCCATAGCGCCGTGCTTTACGGCAATTCTAAGCGGTCTGTTTTTGCGGCAGCAGGAAAAGCCCCAGGTTCGGTTTTTTGTCGGTTTTGCAATCGCAATGCTGGGAATTTGCATGATTAGTTTTAACGGCGCCAAATTGGCGCTGAATCCATTGGGCGATTTCTTGGCTGTGCTGGCTGCTTTGGTGTGGGCTAGCTATTCCATTTTGACCAGAAAAATCAGCAGCTATGGGTTTTCCACCATTCAGACAACGCGCCGGGTGTTTGCCTATGGCTTGGTCTTCATGCTGCCGACGTTGTGTATGTTCCATTTTCAGTGGCAGTGGAGCCGGATGGTTACCCCGATTAACGCCGGAAATCTGTTATTCTTAGGTCTGGGCGCTTCCGCCTTGTGCTTTGTCACTTGGAATTATGCTGTGAAAGTGCTGGGCGCAGTGAAAACCAGCATATATATTTATCTGGTGCCGGTGATTACCGTGGTCACCTCCGCCATCGTCTTGCAGGAGCCGATTTCGCTGCTTATGCTGGCAGGCACGCTGTTGACCTGTGTCGGCTTGGTTGTATCGGAGCAGAAATGAATGCAAAATATGCCTGCTAGGTTTACAGTGGATGCATTTTATGCTATATTATAGATAGGTTCAGAAAGCATAAAACAGTTGAACAGAAGGAGGCAGACGATTATGGCAACAACCAGCATGAATATTCGGATGGACAGTGAGGTAAAACGCAAAGCGCAGCAGGTGTTTGCGGAGCTGGGGTTAGATGTCACAACGGCAGTCAATTTATTTTTGCGGCAGGTCATTCGCACCCAGAGCATTCCATTTGAGCTGAAAGCAGAGATTCCAAATGAAGAAACATTGGAAGCCATAGAAGAAGTACGTGAACTACAGGCATCCCCAGACAAAAAATATTATTCTAGTTTCGCGGAGTTATTAGAGGAGGTAAAACGTGAATTATAAGATCGTTTCTTCTGGTAAATTCGAACGAGACTTAAAAATAGCCATAAAGCACGGTTATGACATGATGTTGTTGGATGAGATTGTAACGATGTTGGCAGCAGGAGAGCCATTGCCGGAGAAAAATCGGGATCATGCCTTAAAAGGCGAGTATGCAGGCTGTCGGGAATGTCATGTTACATCAGATTGGATATTAATTTATGCGATACGTAATGATATGTTGGAACTGTATCTCACTAGAACAGGTATCCATAGCGATTTATTTTGAGGAAAAATACGATTGGCAAAAGCATCTTTGTGTTTTCTTGGCAAGGAAAACGCAAAGATGCTTTTTTATGTAAACCGACTCAAAAATATTGATTTATAAAGAGCTTGTTATACCTTTTTGCTATAACAACTCATATCCAAGGGGCATTATGCAAAAAATATCTTATGTATTATAATTGATTATAGTAAATAGTTACGATTTGCGCAAATCCTTTTCTTATTTACGGTTCATAGTTTCGCTTGTTTTGGATTATTTTACAGGAAAGGATGAGGTTTTTATGTCAAATGCAACAAAAATAAAGTGGGTAGTAGCCATTTTAATTCCTATTTGTTTTCAATTGATTCCAATTACTGATGTGTTTACAGTGGAGATGCGGGCTTTTCTGGTAGCTACTGTATTTGTGCTTTCGCTGGCTGCGTTTGAGTTGTTACCGAATTTGCTGGTAGGTTTGTTGTTACCGGTTATGTATGTAATTCTTGGCGCCGCACCGGTTAATACAGCTTTAGGAATTTGGTCTAGTAGTCTTATGATGTTCATGGTAATTGGAGCTATGGTTTTTGTCAATGCCTTAGATGAAAGCGGGTTATTGCATCGTATTGTGATGTGGGCAGGAACAAAGTGAAAGGCAGCTTTACAAAGTTATTGTTTGCCTTAATGGTTGCTTGTTTAATTGTTCAGTTTTTATCGTTTACCCATGGCTGGATGGTAACGATTGTACTGTGTTATGGTGTGGTAAAAGCCTTGAAAATGGAGCACACCAAAGAAGGTATCTTAATTATGATTGTAGCACAAATTGTTTCCACTGCTTCGTTAAATTTTTTATATAATCCTCCAGGGTTGGCAATGTGGCAAGCTGGTGTACAAATGATAGTGCCAGAATTTGTTGCTTTCTGGTGGGTTCCAATTTTGTATAATCTGCCTTTGACGGTGATTCAATTTATTATCATATTTGTTTTTGTCAAACTGTATAAGCCAGAAAAAGCTATTCATGGTGGACAAGAATACTTTGAAAACGAGTATGACAAAATTGGAAAACTATCTGGCAGTGAGAAAAAAGCCATTGTATTAACGATTTTGTTATTTGCATATATCTTGTTAGAGCCAATGCATCATTTAGACACGAACTATGGATTTATCATCATTCCGATGTTATTTTTTCTGCCAGGTATCAATGTAGCTACTAAGAAAAAATCTTTGGATACGATTAATTTAGGCTTCATCGTGTTTATTGCTTCTTGTATGGGAATTGGCACAGTTGGTGGTGCTGTAGGGATTGGTGCGGCAATTAGTACGTACATCACACCTATGCTGCAAGGCTGTCCCAAATCGTTATTTTTATTATTATGTATTATTTTAGGAATCATTATGAATATACTGATGACACCATCTGCAATGCAAGCGATGTTCCCAGGACCATTGGCAGCATTAGGAACAGGCTTGGGGATTGCCTATCCGGCGTTACCTTTCATGGCTATGTTTTTTGCCAATGATATGGTGTTTTTCCCGTATGAAAATGCCTACTTGTTAGTTATGTTTGGCTTCGGTGTTATGAGTATGAAAGAATTTATGAAGTATAATGTGATTAAAATGGGGATTACATTGGTGCTATTTTGGGTTTTGGTACTACCATGGTGGTATTTGCTGGGATTGATTTAATGAATAAGTAGATAACAAAGGGGTTGTTTTATGATGAAAATTATTGATATGCGGATGCGCCCTCCGTTTGGTCCATACTTGGACAAGGGTGGCATGTTTGACATGGAAGCAGATTATCCATTTGCAGCTAAAAATTTTCCAGAACGTTTTGGCATGTGTACAGCACAGTCTGTGAAAGAGGCATCCATGGAACAGTTATTTGCAGAGATGGATAGAGCAGGAGAAATGACAGGTGTAGTATCTATCCGCAAAAATGCTAGAGGGTATGAAAATGATGCTTTGGCAGATTTGTTGGAAAAATATCCAACTCGTTTTGTAGGTGCTTGCGGCATTGCCCCTGATAGTAGTGAAGAAACGATTGCTGTATTACAGAATTATGTGTTGGATGGTTCATGTATAACAGCTTTTATGGAGCCAGGGTTCCATGGGGTGTTTATGGATGATGAAAATATTTTTCCAACCTATGAATTTTGTGAAAAACATAATATTCCACTCATGATTTCATTTGGAGGATTTCATGGTCCTACAGCAGAATATTGTAATGCACTGCATGCGGATACTGTGGCAAAGGTATTCCCAAAATTGAAGTTGGTGTTATGTCATGGCGGCTGGCCTTGGGTAGAAGCGGCAGTACATTTAACATTTAAATCGCCCAATGTATATTTATCGCCGGATATTTATGCATTACATGCGGCAGGGGCACAATCCTATATGGAAGCAGCCAACTATATGTTGAGAGACAAGTTTTTATATGGTTCTGCCTATCCTTGTGTGGATGTGGAAGGTTCTGTGGCCCATTATCTTGCCCATTTACGTCCGGAAGTGGCAGCAGATGTCATGTATCATAATGCAGCCAGATTTTTGGGATTGGAAGCATAATGAAAATATAAGTCTGTGGCACATTACAACGGGTATAATGCAAACTGTAACAAAATTTTAAAAAGTGAGAATAGGGGAAATTTAAAAACACCTTTGCACGTTTCGATTGTGAGAAAACGCAAAGGTGTTTATTTTTGCTCAGCAAGAGCCAGATAATAGCGGCGAAGTATATCGGCGACAATATTTTCCTCTATGGATGGTTCAGCGCGCATCATCATGAAATAGGTCATGGGCAAATAGAAATCGGTGACGTTTAGTGGAACTAGGGTACCATTTTTACGATAAATGTTATCTCGCGTCATACAATCTGCGGAAAGTGTGATGGCTTGTGTAGTCGCAGCTGTTTCCATCATAATATAACGGTTGCTTAGATAAAGCACTTGTTTGAATTTATCTAAGAAACCAGTTAATCCAGCGTCAATGAATTGGGGCATATTTTCTGTTTCAGGGCTGGAATAGTTGGCAATGGTGCATTCTTTGAAATCTTCTGATGTTATTTTTTCCCCGATAAGAGGATGATTACAACCAGCAAAAAATTTGTATTCGTCATCAAATAGTGGAATTATTTGCATCTGATTTGTTTTAGCAAACTGATAAATTTCATCTTTTGTTTTTTCGTTGTAATGGCTAATAGCAATGGTATAGGACTGCGATATAGTTTCTTGTAAAACATCTTGTAGCTGTCGTTCAAATAATTTTAATTGAATTCTTGGATACTTTTGTGCCACTTCGCAGAATACCTGATTCATGGTGCTATTGCAAATCATGGGCAAAGCGACAATGCGCACGGTTGTATGAGTATCGGCGGTCTCATAGGCAATGTCCTGCCAGCGGCGCTTGCTGTCGTTGTAAAGCTGCAATATTTTTACGCAATCGGCATATACGGCTAAGCCTGCCTTAGTAGGTGTAATGCCGTGTTTAGAGCGTTCTAACAGCGGAAATCCCAGCTCTTTCTCCAGAGCGGTCAGCATACGGCTTAAAGCCGGTTGCGCCACAAATAAATTTTTAGAGGCCTGATTAATAGAACGGGCCTTGACAATTTCCACGAAATATTTCATTTCTTCCAGCTTCATAGGGATTGCTCCTTCAGCAATATTTGATACTTCTATTATACCAATTCAAGTTATTTTGTCACTAGTCAAAAAAACGTGGCTGTAAAACAGTGCGAAAAGAATGTTTGGCGGCGTTCTGTCTAGGCATAAAAAAATACGGGAATCGCGTTTGGCGATACCCGCATGATTAAGGTTTATACAGTTCAGCCTTTGCCTGCTACACAGGGAATGCGCAAAATCTGGCCAATGTTGAGCGTGTATGGTGCATACAGATTGTTGAAGCGGGCGATTTGCTGCCAAGTGATGCCGGGCACTTGCGTCTGGTAGCTGGCGGCGATTTTGGCTAAGGTGTCGCCTGCTTTTACTTCGTAGGTATAGCCGCCGGTAGGGCAAACTTCTTCCTCTTTTTCTTCAGGTTCTGGTTTGGGTTCCGGTTTGGGAATTGGTTTTGGCTGGGGCTTGTGCTGTGGCTGGGTATTGCAGGTGCCATTGGTGCATACATTGGTTACTACCATAAAATCTTTGGTCTGGAATGCGCAAACACAGATTTCCAAAATGGCTACGGCGCGAATTTTGGAGGTCTGGCAGGGAGTGCCTTCGATTTTGGCGTCGGTGTATTCCACCCGTTCCCGGCAGCGAATCATGGTATCTTCATTGATGCAGTCGAAGTTGACCACGGTGGTAAAAGGAATGTCGGCGCTGGTTTCCCGCAGTTCCTGCTCACAGTTGCAGGCCACATAGTATACCTGCACGTGAATGACGCCTTTGATGATAACCTTGTTGCAAATTTTCTCGTAGCTGACATTGCGCACGCAGGCGGTCATATTCTTGGTACTCTTCACCAGCATATTGTCTACGTCCATAGGCGCGTTGACGTCAATAGTCTGGTTGACATTTTCCTGATGACATTTTCGGCCGATAATGTCTTCCACGCGAATGCGGCAGCGGTCCACCAGAGCGCCTTCTACGTTGGTGACAATATTCATTTTGGTCAATTCGGTGACTTTCACCATAACCTGCAAAATCACGTTGGCTTTTACCATATTGCAAGGCTGCGGTCCCATCAATTTGGCTTCGCAGAATTCCATGCGGCATTTGGTGTAAACCTCCATATCCGGTTTGGCGCCGGGTACGTCCAGAACAACGGAAAATTCGTTGTCATAGCTTTGCGCCTGCACGGTGTCGTCGCAAGCGTCTACATAGTAAATTTGCTTATGCAGCGTTCCGCGGACGATCACGCGGCCCGGCAGCACTTCGTAGTCCAAATCCCGGCAGACGGCGTCCATATCGTAAATTTTGCGGGCTGGTTTACACAGCACGTGCTCTACGGAGATGGTGGATTGCTTTTCGGCGGCGCCCACCAGACATTCTACCGAGAACGGTGCCTTTTGTACGCTGATGCCTTCGCCGTAACAATCGGTGACAACGTCCAACGTCATCATTTCTACCACTTTTACATCAACGGCCAGCACCGCTACCTGATAGAGTAAATCGGTAGGAAATTCGCCGTTGGCTGGGTTGGTGTTGACAAACAGGATATGTCCGTCCAGCAGCGCTTCCATTTCCGGCCGTGCGCCCTGAATATGCACGAAGTCGGTAAATTCTTCCCGCATGATGGTAAATTCCTTGACGACATAATCCCCTTCTTCTACATAATAAATCTGTTTATGCAGAGCCCCTTTGACGATGATTTTATTGGGAATAATTTCGTAATCCAATTCTACGATTTCGGCATGAATATCGACAATTTTACGGGCCCGGGCTGGCAACTGAATGTTGCGCACAATATCTACCTGGGCGGTGCCATTGCCGACAATATGCTGTACCTTGATGCGCTTTTTATTTTGGGTAATTGGCTGCATGCTTTTCATCTCCTCCCTCCAAAGCGATTTGTCGCTTTATCAGTATACTATATGAGCAAGCTGCCTTTTTTGTGCCAGCTTTTTTGGAAATGCAAAAAATCAAGGAACCTTTTGCCGGATGCCGATTGATGAATTGCTGCAGAAAAAATAAAAATTTTCTGCAAATTTTTTATTTTTAAGGCACCAAAATTGCCAGTTGTTACGTCTAAATTAAGGAGAGAACAGCTTCCCTTCAATTGGCAGAAAATTTTTTATTGTTGGTATGGTATTTTGTTGGTACTTGTAGTATGATTAGTGCTGAACGGGAAATAACGTAGAATTTTTTGCAGCGATAAGGGATTTGACAGAAAGGGGCATTTCTATGAATGCGTATTCAAATCGTACGAAGCGGTATCGATATAAAGTAAAACGGGCATCGGTGGTGATGTTTTGCAGTGTTGGCGTTTTGCTGGCAGTGGCGGCCGGTTTGTTTCTGCACAGCGTCACTTTGCGGGATAACAGTGTGCAGGTGGCCTCGGCCGGAAATGGGGTTTCCACCATAGCTGATGTGCAGCAGGAACAGGAAGAACAAGCTGCGCCAGAGCCGGAAAACGATAATCCTTATGGCATTGATCCGACTAAGCCTATGATTGCGTTGACCTTTGATGACGGCCCTTCCCAATATACGTGGGATATTGTGGATGCTTTGAAAAATCATAATGCGCGAGCCACCTTCTTTTTATTGGGCAGTCGGGTGGCTACCCATCAGGCGGCCATTGATAATGCGCTGGCTTATCATAATGAAATTGCCAGCCATACCTTTGCCCATAAAAATTTAACCAAGCTGACCGAGTCGGAAGTGGTCGAGCAGGTGCGTTTGGTGGACGAAGCGTTGCAGCAACAGCACAGTTATACGCCGGCATTGCTGCGTGTGCCTTATGGCGCAAAAAATGAACAGGTGCAGGAAATTTTAAAAGCGGAAGGCAAACCAATCATTGGTTGGTCGGTGGACCCTTATGATTGGAAGGTGAAAAATAAAGAGAAAGTTGTCAATCATATTCTGAATAGTGTGCAGGATGGCGATATTGTTTTGATGCACGATATTTATGGGCCTACGGCAGAGGCTGTGGCCGAATTGGTACCGGCATTGCAGGAGCGGGGCTATCAGATGGTGACGGTCAGCGAATTGTTCAAGTTCCGCGGCGTAACGCCACAGGCAGGGCAATATTATCGCTCCCTGCCGCCGCAGCAAGCAGATTGAAATCATGCAGCAGGGATAGAGGTATCAGCGGAGGAATTTTCGCGATAGCTCTATTTTTGTTGGCTGATTTTTTGATTTGACAAAAAAATCAAAAATAATTATAGTGAATTTATCGTAGCGTGAGAAGGAGTGACTGGAATGCAGCAGGAAATCGTCATTATGAATATGTCGCAAATTTATGAGCAGGAAGATTTTTACCGACACTGGCGTTTTCATTGGATTGACTGCGCCGATTTAAGCGGCGTTAATTGCTACTGCACGCCGGAAGCGGGACAGCTTTTGCGGCAGCGGATTGCGCCTTTTGGACCGGAGGGAGTTCATTTTTTAGACTCAGGGAATTATCACTATATCAGTGAGTTTTGGTTAGAGAAAATCGCCGAGCCTTTTCATCTGGTGGTGTTTGATTATCACAGCGATATGCAGCCGCCGCAGTTTCCCAATTTGTTATCCTGTGGCGGTTGGGTGCAGCAGGTGTTGGATACCAATACCTTTTTGCAGAAGGTGTGGATTGTGGGGCCGGAGCAGAGCTCTTTTGCCGCCATTGCAGAAGGTTATCGCAGGCGATTAGTCTGCATCAGTTTGCAGCAGCTGCAGCGGGAAGCTACAGCGTCGGTGCTGAACTGTTTATTGGAAGATAATTTGCCGGTATATGTGTCGCTGGATAAGGATGTGCTGAGTCGCCATTTTGCCCGCACCAACTGGAGCCAGGGCAGCTTATCGCTGGATGTGCTGGAGCATTTACTGGGACCGGTGCTGCAAAGCCGCCGGTTGATTGGCGTGGATATTTGCGGCGAATGTGCCGAAGGCCTGCAGATGCTGTATCAGAATGAGGACGAACAAATTAACAACGAAACCAATAGAGAGTTGCTGGAATTTTTGCTGGCAGGCGCCAAAGCCCGCCAGTGAAAACCACAGTGATAAAAATGGGGCCTCGCGCTGCTTGTCAGTGCGATAGCCCCTGTTTTTTGAAATAGATACAATAAAGTTATACGGTTAAGAACATAGCATCTTTGACTTTTTTCACAGTTTCATTGCCGATTTCACAGGCTTTGGCAGTACCGGTGGTAATGATATCGTGTACCTCGTCGCGGTGTGCTTCATAGTAAGCCCGTTTTTCCCGGAATGGGTCTAGTAAGGTATTCAGGCTGGCAGTCAGCATTTTTTTGCAGGCAACGCAGCCGATGGTTCCCTGACGGCACATTTCACAAATATTATCATATTCGTTAGGCGTGAAGGTTTGATGATATTTATTGACCACGCACACCTCCGGATGGCCTGGATCGCTGGCTTTGATACGGGCTGGGTCGGTAACAGCAGTTTTTACCTTGCGGGCTACCTCATCGGCGGAATCAGCCAGATAAATGGCATTGCCCAGGCTTTTGCCCATCTTGGCGTTGCCGTCTAAGCCCATCAAACGGGAACAGCTACTTAACATATGCCGCGGTTCTTTCAACACCGGTGCATACATTTCATTGAAGCGGCGTACCAATTTACGGGTCAATTCCATGTGAGGCAGTTGGTCTTCTCCCACCGGAACTAAGTCGGCATTACAGAAGGTGATATCGGCAGATTGGCTGACTGGATAGCCCAAAAAGCCATAGGTTAAATCATCATAGCCGTATTGCGCCGCCTCTGTTTTGATGGTTGGGTTGTGGCGCAGCGTATTCACGCTGACCAGCAGAGAATAGAACTGGGTCAATTCGGCAATCGCCGGCACATGGGATTGCTGTACCCAGGTAACCTTGCTGGGGTCTAAGCCGACAGAGAGATTATCAATAGCAATTTCATAAATGCTGTCGTGAATAAGCTGTGGCCGCTCGAAATGGGTGGTCAGCGCCTGTACGTCGGCAATGAGAATAAAGGTTTCATATTCCTCCTGCAGTTTAACACGGGTCTGTAAACTGCCCACATAATGACCGATATGCAGCTTACCGGTTGGACGGTCGCCGGTCAAAATACGTTTCTTTGTTTGTTCCATCATTATCAGAACTCCTTTATATGGGAATTTTTTTCTCTCGATTCATGCAGCCAGCAAAACCACAGCGCTGGCAAAAATAGCTTATCTAAAAATTATAAAAGGAAATAATGGCTTTGTCAATGGAACTGTTTTTTGAATTGTTCAAATCAGCTTAACAAAGATGGTTGGAGCTATGCAGACAACTTTTACAGCAGGATAGATTGAAACAGACGGTTTTTGTGTAAATATTATATGAATTGTGCTATAATAAGTGTAATAACTGCTGGAAGGTGATCCTATGCATCCCAAATATCATAACAGCTACTATTGGGAAAATCTAATCCGCAGCCGCAAGCTGATGGAAACCTTTAATAATGAGCCGATTACGGAACATTCGGTGTTTTTTCAAGGGATTATTTATAATAGCTTTGGACGGCGTAAACTGATAGAAGATGTGTTGCATTTTTCTTCTCTGGATGCGCTGAGCGGCTATCTGCACTATGTTTTTTTACCCACAGCATTTATGTCCTTTACCAATGAAGAGAAGGGCATTATTGTTCCCTTGGGGTTGTCCTTGTTAGAGTTAATCGGCTATTTAAGCCATAATGATTTTATACGGTATCACAATTATTTGCAGCCTATGTATCAGCTGCTGGAATTAAGCGAGCAAGCGGGAAAGGAAGAGGGCGCGGCGTGCAGAAAAACGCTGGTGCGCCTGGAAAGTATCTTTAATTATTCCTTTCAGGTGGACAGAGATGCCTATGCTATGATGCATATTTATGAATCTCCGCAGGAATTAGGCGAATATTTTTCCAATCTATATCAGATTGACGGTGATAAACGCTTGGGCGCTGAATTATTTTATCATAAGACCGGGCTGCGCAAGGCCGAGTGGGAATCTTTATACCAGCAGGCTGCCAGCAATGTTTTTTCCAGCCGCAAATTTATGAATTGCATTTCCAATTTACTGCATACAGTGTGAAAAGATATGAAAATTTGCAAAAAAAGCTTGACGGCTTTTGCAGAAAGTGCTATTATATAAAAGTCGTCAGCGACGAGCGGGCGTGGCGGAATTGGCAGACGCGCTAGATTCAGGTTCTAGTGGGAGCAAT
>CABQBF010000004.1 GCA_902462325.1 uncultured Peptococcaceae bacterium | reverse complement strand
TCGAAGACTGCACACCTGTTACCGACTGTGAAGTTGACTTAGTTGAAGAAGAAATCATGAAAAATCAGAAATAAGTAACGGAACACTTATCTCTGCAGATTTGGAAAAGCCGTTGGCGTTATTACGCTACGGCTTTTCTTTTTGCCTTTATGCGCACAATATCCAGAAACCCTACCAACCATGGGCTACTTTCTCTATGGCCTCCTCAAAATGCTGTAAAAATTTTTTCGTGATAATATGATTGCTCTGTTCTTTATCCACTAAATAACCGACCGTGGAATAAATTTTCGGTTCCACTTCCCGACAAACCAGCTTTGGCGATACCGAAGCCCGTTTCTGTTTCAGCAATACGTCAGGAATGATACCTACACAATCGTCAAGTTCTCCTAAAACCGTATAAAACAACTCCAGATTGCTGACTACCTTTTTTACCTGCGGCTCACCGTAAAAGCTCAGCATCGCATAATCCAATCCAATTTCAGGGTAATCGGGAGAACTCACGATAATCTTTTCCTGCAATAAATTTTCTATGGAAATCTTTTTGCAGTTTGCCAAATGATTTGTTGCATTCATACAAGCCAGCCATTGTGTTCGATAAATCGGGTGAAACTGAAAACGCTCTGGAATTCTCTCCATACCAATTTGTTTTTCCTGCGGCAAATGAAAAATACTGATGACAATTTCATCTTTCTTCTGCAGCAACTGTTCATGCAGAATCGGCATATAATAACTGTCCTTCTCCATCGCGTTGACTATCACTTCACTGTACTTTCGCGAAAAAGATTCCAACGCCAAAGGCAGCTCATCGGCAAACATCACTTGACTGCATAAAATCGTCAAAGCTCCCTTTATCTCCACATCTTCCTGCATAAACGTATTTTTTAACTGATGCACCTTTAATAAAATCTCTCTGCCCTGCCGCACCGCCTCCTGCCCCTCCGAAGTTAAGGTACAGCCTTTATTGCTGCGCACCAACAATCGCACGCCCAATTCATCTTCTAAATCTTTAATTGCTTTCCCCAAAGATTGCTGCGTAATAAACAAGCGGTCACTGGCCTCGCTCAACGAACTGCACTTAGAAATTGTAACTAAATATTCTAACTGTTCCAGCCTCAATCCAATCCCCTCATTTCAGACTAAAAATTTTCTGCCCTTATCATAACATAAAACCATCTTCTAATCTATTGAGAAGGCTGTTTTGATTGCCTACATCATATCGCACTTTCTTTACACCGTAAATAGAGCAAAATTTTTCAGCAAAAAGAATTGCTGAAGTTTTGAACTTCAACAAAATCAGCTATACTCTCACAAACAAAAAAGCTGTTGCTACGAACAACAGCCTTTCTTTCCTGCAAACTATGCAGACGTAAGTACCAACGTCACAGTATGCTCTTGCAAATAAAGCCGATAGGTTTCTTCCGGCTCTTGGTTAGTAATCAAATAATCCAAATCGGCAATCTGCCCATAGGTCATTAACGCCGCATGATCAAATTTTTCATGGTCCGCCAATAAATAATGCACCTTACTCTGCTCTAACGCCACCTGCTTCACTTCAAATTCCTCGAAAGTAGCATTGGTCAACTGCCGTGTCAACGATAGCCCCGTACAGCCCATAAAAGCCTTCACGCAATTAAATTGCCGTAGCGCCTGACAAGTGCTGCTGCCCACCACCGACGCCGTGCGCCCTAATACCACACCCGGCAGCGCCACAGTGCGAATTTGCGGATATTGAGCCAATGCTGCCAGCGCAGGCAGACTATAGGTAACCACTGTCAGATTCTTCTTTTCTGCCAAATAAGGCACCATCTGCAAGGTTGTAGAGCCCGAATCCAAAAAAATCGTATCGCCATGATTCACAAATTCAGCCGCTTTACGGCCAATTCTATGTTTTTCCTCTAAACATTCCTGATTGCGCACCTGAAAATCCATCAATTCTCTGGTAACCAGTGCATCGTTCTCTTCTGTTTTGCCCAAAGCCACAACGCCACCATACACCTTTTTCACCTGACCCTTTTGTACCAAGGTATCGATATCCCGACGAATGGTATTGATGGACACATCAAACTCCCGGCAAAGCTGCTGCATAGAAACCGAACCTACCTGCCGAATATAAGCTTCCACTGCTTCCAACCGTTTCACTCGCATAAGCAGCCCCCTCTCCATAATCGAACTTTTTTCATTATAACTGAAATTTAACCAAAAGTAAACAAAAAAAGATTGACAATATACTCAAATCGTGCTACTATCTACTCATAAGTTAATCAAAACATTATCATATTAAGAATTTTTATTTTCTTACTCATTGGTATATCATATCCAAAATTTTGTGGATATTTTATAAAATTCATTTTCTCAATGCTCAGAAGGAGGCAATTTTTATGCAGGTATTAAAAGATTACATTAACGGACAATGGGTAGACGGCACTGGAAACTTTATTGATGTTTACAATCCATCTACCGGCGAGGTTATCGCCAAAGTACCTGTTACCACAGAAGATAACGTGGCAAAAGCCATTGAGGCTGCCGCAGAAGCATTCCAAACATGGAAGGACGCACCGCTGCAAAAACGGGTGGGCTATCTGTTTAAACTGCGCGACGCTTTGGTAAATCGTAAAGAAGAACTGGCCCAGTTAATCTCTACCGACCAAGCTAAACACATTGCTGATGCCCGCGCAGAAGTAGACCGCGGCATCCAACTGACCGAAACCGCCTGCGGTCTGCCATTGCTGCTGCGCGGCGATAAAATCGCCATTAATTCCTTTATAGACGGTGAAATCACCCGGGAACCGATCGGCGTTGTCGGCGGACTGGCGCCCTTCAATTTCCCTTCACTGGTATTTGGCTGGTTTGTTCCATTTGCCATCGGTTGCGGCAACACTTTGGTTTACAAAGCATCGGAACAATCTCCTATGTTTATGCAAATCATCGCCGAAATTTTAGACGAAATGGACTTGCCAAAAGGTGTATTTAATCTAATTAACGGCGACCGGCCGGTGGTAGAACAAATGTTGAATAGTAAGGATATTCAGGCTATGGCATTTGTCGGCTCCACCAAAGTTGGACAGATTGTAGCAGAAGGCTGTGCTAAAACCAATAAAAAAGCCATGGTGCTGGCCGGCGCCAAAAACACCATGATTGTTGCCAAAGACGCCAATCTGAAAGGCTTTGCCGATAACTTTAAAAATGCCTGCTTTGGCGCTGCCGGTCAGAGATGTATGGCTGCCGCCAACGTATTAGTCGAAGAAGAAATTTATGATACCGTCAAAAACATTATGGTAGACGTAGCCAAAAGCGTTGCCGTAGGCGATGCCTGCGACGAAAATATTTACATGGGACCTGTGATCTCCCGTCAGGCCGTAGAAAAAATTCATAACTATATTGATATCGGCTTACAAGAAGGCTGCACCCTACTCTTAGACGGCCTCAACCCACAATTGCCAGAGAAAAACAAAAACGGCTTCTTCATTGCGCCAACCATTTTAGAAGGCGTTACCAAAGATATGCGGGTAGCCAAAGAAGAAATTTTTGGACCGGTTGTAACTTTAATTAAAGCCAAATCCTACAAAGAAGGCATCGATCTCATCAATGCCTCCGAATACGGTAACGGCGGCTGCATTTTTACGGAAACAGCCATCATTGCCCAAGATTTCTTGCGCAATACCAATTCCGGCATGTTAGGCGTTAACGTAGGCGTACCAGCCTCCATGCCTTACCTGCCCTTCGGCGGCACCAAAGGTTCTCTCCTGGGCGGTCAGTATAAAGCGCAAATCAGCGACTGTGTAGAATTCTTCACCAAACGCAAAGCCGCCACTATCCGTTACTACGGACCAAACGAAGCATAACATTTAGAACAGCATTCCTTACAAAAGGCGCACTTTCCCTGCCGCAGCAGAAATGCGCCTTTTGTATTTTATTGCTTTTGCCTCAATTTCATGTCCACACTGCATTCAATGCTTTGACCTGCTATGCTCCCACCATATAAAAATCCCTTCCCAAAAGACTAAAATCTTATATATTGCACCTTTAATCTATTGCTATCACCTTGAGTTTTCACTCTAAAATGCTGTTTTTTACCCTATTTTTTTAGATTTTACTCTCAAATATTAGACTTTTCTAAATACGAGAAAAGCCCGATATATCCGCATTTCGCGTTATATCAGGCTTTTTCGCTGTCCACCAAATTATGGAGATGAGGGGAGTCGAAAAAGTCAACAAACGCTCATTTTAAGCCATCTTTTCCTATTTTCCTTGTGTACTCATTGAGTCAATTTTGCGAATAATCCCATCAAAATAGGAATCAATTTTTTCATCTTCGAGTATTCGCTGACTTGAAAACGTATGCTGATAAACTGATTTTAAAATATTGGTAGAAGACCAGCCGCCACGCTCTTGCTGGTAAATATCCGCAACCCCCAAAGCCGTCATTGTAGAAGCGTTTGCGTGTCTCAAATCATGATAACGCATTAATGGAACACCTGCCGCTTCAAGTTGTCTATGAAAGCGTCTTTCAATGGTATTTGGATTTTCTGGAATCAAGAACTCTTGCTCATTGGGTACAGCATCAATTAAGCCCATGATGTAACCCGGCACGCGCAACTTACGATTTGACCGCTCCGTTTTCGCTATCTCCTTCACAACATTGCCACCATCTACATATAGACGAACCCGATTAATAATCATATGCCCATCTTTGGTAATATCACATTTTTTTAGTCCACGGGCTTCTGACATCCGTAAAGAAAGCCATAATGCCAACATAACAGCTAACTCTACATTTGAACCTTGAACAGCGGCAATGATGTCCTCGACTGCCGGCAAATTTTTGGGAATGTTTTTACGTTTTGGTAAGGTGACTCTATAGTGAAAATCAGGATAATAATGTCCCAATACGGCGGACAAAAAACCAGAAGCATTATACACGGTCTTTGCTGATTTTGTGGCGGCCAACGTATTAATAGACTGCTGAATAATACTATTGTTTAAATCCTCCAAGTGTAATAACTTAATATCATCAAAATAGCGCCTTATAATGCCCCGATACCCAGACAAAGTGGCCGGAGATAATACATTGCTTTTAATTGTTACATAGCCCTCCATAGCTTCTTGAACTGTTAAATATTGTATCGGATGTTCACGCTTATTTTTTGCTAATTCCCATTCAATACGACATTCTAGCGCTTTTTTCTCCGCTTCCTTTTTGGTATCTGCTGTAATATATTTGCTGACAGGTTTGCCAGTCCGTTTATCAACTCCTAAATAAATTTGTATTTTCCATTTGCCATTCGCTAATTGTTTTGCTGTAGCCATAAATAATCAACCTTCCTTAAGTATTGAGAATTGATTATAATGGAAATGCTACAATCATGATGTTGAAAAAGCCCACATATTAAAATAAATGGAGCTATTGGATAAAATAAAGGGATTAAAATATGAATATATCATAACATATTATAACCCCTTTGTATATAAATTTACACCATTTTTGCTACTACATCGCCACTATGAATCACAAAGTCAATGTCTAGCTTTTTGGAGATTTCTTGCAATTCTCCAAGCCGAAATTCTTCTGGATATTGCTTACGTCGGAACCACGTACTTAACCCCATTTCAGTGGAAATAGCCATTTGTTGCGGAGTATAGTCCTTCCGTTTAGCTGCATAATCAAGCAGAGCAATCATTTGTCGCACTTAAATCACCGTCCCCGTACCAGCAAAATGGAATTTTTATATCTGCGTTTTCATCAAAAACAAATCCCTTGAATACAATACCATCTTGATTAACGAACACGCCCACAGTATCCTTAGGAACCATATCTGCTGCGATACTATCATCTAAAATCATGCGGCTTAGCACTTCATCACATTTCCCAGCAATACGGCAGGTAGCATTATTTTTAAGCGCGCCGCCAACAATGTCTGCTGCTGGCCGTTGGGTGGCAAGAAAAAGATGAATACCAAAAGCGCGCCCCTTGCGAATCAAGGTATTCAGGCAAGCATGGATTTCTTTCGTGAGTTCTTTTCCTTCTTTGGACAATCCAGTGACATCTAATAAATCACTGATTTCATCACAAGCAACGATGATTCTAGGAAGACTAGTATATCGCTTGTTATATTCATCAATATTTGAGCATTGATTTTCTCGCAGGACGTTTTGTCTATAGGCCATTTCATTAGAAATAATTTGTAAGCCTTTCAACATTTTGTCTTTATCAAGCAAAATATTTGTATGCTTGCACCATATATCTGCAGAAAAATCCACGCCGCCTTTGTAATCCAAAATTATTACGCGATAATTTTTTTGAATACACTGGAGCAATATATGCTTGAGCAGCAATGTTTTGCCAGAACCGGTTGCACCACCAATTAACATATGTGGATTAACGCGCAAATCATTATATACAAGTTGTCCCATACTCATACCTAATACAAGAATTGTGCTGGAGTAATCAGTCTGATTATCTGCACACCATAGCAGTTTAGAGTAAAAATCCATACGCCCGATACAAGCGGTGATTACAATATCCTGGTAGTGTGTTTTACCATACTGTATTTGAGAAATTGTAATATCTAATGCATTTTCGACAGCTAACTGTTGTTGCTGCCAATCATGCAAGGAAAGACTAGGACTAAAAAAATGTAGTTCTATCAATTTATTTCTATCATATAAAATTTTATACTTCAAAATAGGCGCTATGCCTTGCCTACTATAAAAACCTATTTGCTGGAAGGCGTTATTGATATATCCTCGATATTGTATATCGCCTAAAAATAGAATTAAGATTAACAGGATAAGCGTATAAACAGGAATCATCAATAAACGAAATAAAGAAGAAAAAAGAGTAGCACTAGCAATGAAATGCCAAGTAAGAAGAACAAACATTATATAGGCTATGCCAAGCATTTGCGCTTTGCGATTAATATAAAATGCAGTTATACCATCTCGAAGTGAAAAAAATAAATTATAGATAATTGTGGTTGCCACAGAATCACTCCTTACAATTTTGAGCAGGACAATTTTTTAAAACTATCCTGCTCATCATTATTGAAGCCCAACCTTACTTGTGCGTGATGATTGTACCGTCCGCTTTGTACTCAGCGACATGCTGAATACGACGGCAAAATGCGTGCCAAGTCTCTGTTTGGTGTTGCTGCACCCAAGGATATTGAAGAAGTAAAGGAATATTACTTGTGATATACACTTTGGTAAAGCAAGCTACTTTGTCCGCATATCGAGCAGGCAACATCAACGGATAAATATCCAGAAAATTGAGCATGACAGTAATGGGGACTTGAGAATCAAATTCTTCGAAAACAAGTACATCTTGTCCAGTATATGAATCAAACCGCGGCATACCATCTCTGTCATAATGTGTAATACGACAAACATCCAATGGGCTGTGCTTGGCAAAAATGCTTTTTGTTTTTCCAGCACCACTGTCTCCATATAAATAAGTAACGTCCAAATTCCGATTTTCAACCATATATTTTTCGGCTAAAAATAATTGTCTTAGCCTGTCAATATCATTCACTCTAAAAGCATAGTTGGGATTATCCGAAATAATTTGCGATGTAGTTTTGCCCGCCCGAATTTCTTCCAGAAGATGAGCATTTTTGGGCGATTTTTCCGCTCCCTCGTTCGGCATTACTCCCCATTCATAAAATGTTCCTGGTACAACTGTATCAGCTTTATCTGTAGCTGCCCATTTGCCAGTCTTGGACACATACTCTCGATTCTGAGCACATGTGCCATATGCTTTATCAAAATGAGCTGTAGGTAATCTGCGTTTGAGCGTGTCAAAACGAACCGTACCGCCTGCATAAAGAAAAATATGTGTATGTGGTGTGCCTGTTGTGGCTAACTCATCGGCCATACAGTAGTAATCTAACGGTAAAGTAGCTAAAATATTTTTAATTACATCGTGGGATAACCCTGCTGCGAATGGATTATTGATAGTAGCCAGCCACTTACGACTTTTTACATCTGACATAATATAAACCTCCTATGAATGCTATAGTGCCACATGCCACGTGACTGGATAAGGGTAATACTACCCTTATCCAGTTGTCACAAGCGCCGCTGCTCAAAGCAGCCGGCCCTGTGACGGCATGAGTGTATATCTTATTTTCCTGTAGCTAAAGCTACCCCAGTGGCGCGCGCACCAACCTGGTAGCCTGCTTGCGACCAATATACGTATACTTCTAAATTGTCAAATTTTACGTTTGGGTAATTACCATCTTCCGGCATGTCCAATTGTTGAGCACCCATAATTTTCACTGCCAATTTGTCATATCCTTTTTCTGGCAAAACGACTGTGTAACGGTGTGCAATAATGTTGCTGGTACGTACTCCGTCCGCGTAATCGTAAACTGGTTGTACATCTGTCAAAAGTAAGTTTTTTCCAACTGTTGCCAGTGTGTCAATTTTTACATCAGTAATTTTCATGTTATGGTATCACTCCTATTATTTGTGTGTTGTTACCTACTTTTATTCTTTAAATCATCTGTACGCGCATACAGCAGGTGTCCACCCGACATACTTATGATAACATCCACCGTACTACGATAACAGTTCACATCTGACACTTTTTTAATCCTTTTTTTGGAAATTAATCTGATAATAATTCATCTAGCGTTACCTCTAATGCTCTTGCAATAGCCAAAAAAGTTGTAACATAGATATTTTCGCCTTTTTCCGCACGTTTAACGGAAGATATTGACACATCGGCCTTTTCTGCCAATTTTTCAATCGTCATTTTTCTACCATCAATTATGGTAGCCTCGCGAATACGTTTTATATTATTGCCTATCACAAAATTGACAGAATTAACATCAACGTAATGCTTTTCCATTATATTCACCTCCCACCGTTGTATTGGCGGGGGGGAATATAATGGAAAAGCAAATGTGATTTATTGTATATAATAAGAACTCTAGTTCTTATTATATGCAGTAAACGCAAAAATTATCAAACATACTTTCGAAATTATGCATAAATGAAACTGATATATCGCATAAAGCACAAAAGAAACGTCTTGTCAACCAGTCGTGGAATAAAATTATGCCGCGAAAGCTGGTTGACAAGACGTTTCTTTTGTGCAAATTCGTAAGTAATCCGGCGCGGCGGGACCGCGCCAAGAGTTAGCCAATGGCTATTTTGTAAATTAATTTTCAAAAAAAGGAGTAGATTTTTATGGCAAAACAGTATGAGGTAACAATTTTATCAGCAGTCGATGAACTGCAACGTATGTATCGCAAGCTCAATAGTTACTATTTTAATAATGAGCTAGAAAAGGTGATAATAACTATCCAAACTGATGTAACACGAGGTTCGTACGCCTGGATTTCAACACAACCAGTATGGTCAGACAAAGATAATTGCAATTACAGAGAGATAAATATCGTGGCCGAATATCTCAATAGAGAACCGGTATTAGTTATAGCTTCTCTGCTGCATGAGATGTGTCATTTATTTAACTTGCAGCGCGGTGTACAGGATTGCAGCCGCTCCGGCACATACCATAACACCAAGTTCAGAGATGTTGCCAACTCACATGGCCTTATCTGCACACAATCGCCTAACTATGGCTGGTGCTGTACAGCGCCAACACCCCAGCTCATTGCATGGGTGCAAGACAATTGCCGTAAAGGGTGTTTTCGGTATCAACGGCAATCTATGTATAGCAACGGTACGCCAAAAAAGACAACGACAGGTACAGACGGCAGACCAGTCACCACCAGCCGCAGCAAGCAAAGCAGCAGGAAATATATTTGTCCCGATTGCGGCCTTTCCGTGAGAGGAACAAAAGATTTAACAGGAAAATTGCTATGTACAGCGTGTGATAAAATTCTAATACAGGCATAAAAATAGCCCCATAGGCTTGAAAATTAACTTTCAAATCTACGGGGCGTTATTTTTATTTTACCTTATTAATTTGTTTCTGGACGCGTAATGTTTTTATAGCTTGGTATATAAATGCCGGTATTCCAAAAACCGCGCTTAACCCTATCTTAACGCAAAGCCATACTACATACGAAAGTGGATTGGCAAGGATAAACAGTGGAAAGTATTCTTGAGATTGACTGTAACTAAACAATTTCCACCCAAAAGGAATCGCGAACATAAATGGTGCATACGTAAGCATTCCTATTGCATATTCAAAAATACTGTCTCCACTAAAAAGTGCCGTCAAAACTGCCACTACAATTATAATTACATTGATACCTATACCCAGTATACATGTTTCTTTAAATTCTTCTTTGGTATCCACCAAGGAATCAATATATTTTTGTTTGCGGGCATTCTCTGCATTTTGCGCTTGTATCTGTTTTTCCCGTTGAATAGCATTGTAACAGCCATCGCATAAGCACGGCGTGTATTTTGAAGCGCATTCTTTGCACAACGCTTTCCCACAACGCTGACAGGTTGCTACCGCTTCTCGTTCCTCATGATTAAAGCATTTCATATAGTGAATTCCATCCTTCCGTTATCTGTGAATTTCTTTATCTGTTTGTGTATTTCTATCCGATTCTGATTCATCAACGAAATATAAATAGTTTAATTGTAAATCCAATTCCAATCTAATATTGGTGTTGAAACATAAGCAAGGCCGCCGCCGTCTTGTTGATAATCATAAATAGAAGCAAACCTCTTCCAAGCGTTGTTTGTTTCAGAATATAATGATTCATTAATCGCATAAATACTTTCGCTGCCAACGTAGAAACCACGTACACCGTTTAATTGGTGTTGTGTTTTATCCCATTCTAAAATGGTTTGCATTTTGTCAATATATTCTTCTGCATTATGAAAGTCGAATTCTCCACGTCCAGATACGGATACATAGCCCCAATCTGTTGTATAGGATATCGCAGAACTAGGTGGTTTTTCTCCATTAGAAACATTATTATTTCTATTATTGGTTCCTGTATTTCCATTATTGGTTCCTGTATTTCCGTACAAATCATCATCATAGAATAACTGAATACAATAATAATCGCCATTATAGCAATACACACCTACGGCCATAGAGTCATGGTTCCTGTCTAACATATTAGCTTTATGCCCAGGAGAATTCATCCAATTGTTAATAGCACCTGTGGCAGAATTATGATAGGTAGCGTTTTCACCTGCCGCTGGAATAGGCCCTTTATCCCAGCCATCATGACTAAAGTTGGATGTGATTTCATAGGCTCTTTGATTTGCAAAGGCTTGCACTTCTGATTTATATGCAATTGTAGACACACCAGCTTTTCGCCGTTCTTGATTTGTTAAACTGTAAATTTCATCTACTACGCTCTGATTTTCTCCATTTACATTTACTCGTAAAGTTGCTCGTTTCCCGTTACTGGTAGTTGCTGTGATGGTCGCTACTCCACCGTTTTTTGCTGTAACCAAACCATTTTGCGAAACAGTTGCAATGCTGCTATCACTAGAACTATAGCTGATATTCGAACTTTCTGCATTGGTTGGACTTACTGTTATATTAGATTGAAAAGTTTTTCCTTTTTCTAATGTAGTAGAATACTGTCCAAAAGAAATAGACGTGATTGCTGTTTGTTGCTGGTTTGCATTCTGTTGTTGATTATTTTGCTGCGGATTCTGCTGCTGTGTTTGTGCAGCATTCACCTGTACCGTACAGCTTGCTGTTTTCCCATTGGATGTTTTTGCAGTAATTGTTGTAGTTCCAGCTTTTACTGCGGTGATTGTACCATTATTAGATACGCTTGCGACACTGCTATTGCTACTGGTGTATGTTATTGATTTATCCGTTGCGTTTGATGGATAAATCGTAGCGTCCAATTGAGCTGTTTCATTTATATTCAGATTAATACTACTTTTATTCAGAGAGATAGATGTAACCTGTTGCTGCTGGTTTTGTTGTTTGTAGTTTGTTGGGCAACTTGGATAATGATAAGCTGAATATGTCTGTCTATGGTCTTTAGACATCTGACTATCACTTATCAGAAAATATTCATATTGAGAAGGTTCATGATTCGTATCCCATGTTGCATCAACCTGATACCATTGGCCATTTACTTTTACAATATTCCAAGCATGTCCATCTAGGCTTGTGGTAACATCACCACTTACATAATAACAATCTATATCAAAGATATAGCATAGCGCTTGAAATGTGAGTGCATATTCAAAACAAACGCCTTTTTTGTTTGTAAGCATAAAATTAATCTCTGCCGGATAGGGGACGGAACCAACATACGCAGACAAATCATTACCACTTAGAGAAAGCTGGCGATAATCGTATTGTGTTTCCGATGTAAGATAATTATAAACAGCATATACTTTTTCATAATCACTAGAATTTTGACTTAAACCGTATTTGCGTTCAATTGTTTTAGCTGCATTTAGCAAGATAGAATAATCGGCTTCCTTGGCACCAGCCAGCATATCTTCTTTATCTGGAAGCGTAGTAATAACGCCTTCTCTATACATACGAACAATTCCAGCGGCACTATAGTGAAGTTCAACACGATATTCATAATATCCATCGCCCTCGTGGACAAATGGACTATAGCAAACCGCTTTACTACGATTGTGTAAACCATGTGTAATTTCATAAGGTTCGCATAAATCATCGTAATTTAATTTGAGTTTTTGTTTAGAAAAAAATACTAATGTTTTGGGATAGTTATCCATTACACTAGCAAATGCTTGTTGTACATCAGAAACACTGTCTACCACAAATCCATATGTTCTATCGCCTTGTTGCCCCGTCCAAATTCCTGTAGATGGAATAAATTCATAGCTCCACATACCTTCATTTACTTGTGTTACAATTATCTTGCCATTAACACCTTGTTGATTTGTTTTTGCAGCTTCTTCCGCTTTCTGTTTCACAGTTTCTTTATCCGCAGCCAGAGAAGCAGATAATTTATCCTTCCAGCCATCAGCTTTTGGAGAAGTCAATCCATCTTTACTATAGTTATAATTACTATTTACTAATATAG
The DNA here is from genome assembly GCA_902462325.1 of uncultured Peptococcaceae bacterium. Lineage (GTDB taxonomy): Bacteria > Bacillota > Peptococcia > Peptococcales > Peptococcaceae > UBA7185. The sequence goes on along the minus strand of CABQBF010000004.1, from coordinate 34,298 downwards.
AATTGCTTGCAGAATCGAATTGAACACCATAGGCCGCATATTGAGCCAATTCCCGCAGTTGGAAATAGTTATTTCCACCAATATTCACCGGATGTAGCTGATTACTATAATCCATGGTATCAATAAATACTCGTTGGCTGCTAGATACGCCATATACAGTCGTTGTTGCCTTACCTTTAGAAACACCTGCATTTACGCCATGACCGCCCCGCATGATAGCAATTGCATTTGCTGACTGAATGTATTCCACCTCATAATCCAAATAATAAGCAATATCACGCAGCTTAAAATAATTATAGCCGTTGATATTATACACTGGAATATTGTTCACTACTGTTCCATTAATGGTTAGCTTTTGTTCAGAAGGAACGGCCTTCATATTAGCTGCAAAGGCCGGTGTGAGTGTAAGCCCCCAGAACAATAATACAATTAAAATACTGAGTAATAATGTTTTTCCTTTCTTCATCTCTCAAATCCCCCTCTAAAAATCATTTAACGGCTTACAGGTTTCGTATCATTTTTGTTTTGGATTCATTCACCTCTGCTTTCTTCTACAATAACCGTCCGCACAATTAATGTATTACATAATTATAGTTTAGTCAATAACTAATACGCTAAAAACTAATATTAAACATGCTAATACATTATTCATCTAAAACCGAACCATAGTTAAACTATTAACATAACGCTGGGGGTGGTGACGAAGTTTGAAACAACGCAAAGAGTTAAATATACAAATGGGAAATCGGATTAGAGAAGCACGAATGACAGCACATTATACACAAGCGCAGCTCGCCGAACAATTAGATGTTTCGATTCCTTTCCTATCGGATGTAGAACGAGGAATGGTTGGAATTTCTACAGAAACATTATTGAAGATTTGCTCTGCCTTGCATGTTTCTGCCGATTGGCTATTAAAAGGCGAAGGAGCACAACTATTAAATACGGACGTTGCACGAAAATTAAACGGATTAACACCCGAATATTTAAAAATCGTAGATGAAATTATTGATAGATTGCTGATGTTGATTCCAGATGATGAAAAAAAATTTCCAGACAAACAATGATATATGTTTTATAAAATACAAAAGCTGTAGTGAAATGTACAAGAAAAAGCATTCACGCTACAGCTTTTCTAATTCTAAAAACTATTTTTCTGTTGAAAATTAACTTTCAAAGTATAAGGAAAGCTCTTTTAATGGAGTCCGCAAATTCTGATACACTTCATCCATACTGTCAATACCATCCAGCAGAATATAATATGCTATAGTACACAAATCGGAAGAAGTTGTATAGTGCCGATTCTTTTTCTCATGCCAAATCTCGCAAAGGTGTTTCTAAATTGTTGTAGATTTCCCCCATACTTTGAACATCATCCAGCAGAGAGTAAAATGCTGTAGAAAACGATTCTGGCGTTCCAACATAGTTGTTCAATGCTTCTGCATTTAAAAGTAGCTTTTCAATGCAAAATATAAGTCTGTCCAATTCCTGCCTTTCCATACTATCACCCCCCATAGTTATGATAATAAATAGCTTAAAATTTGGCATGACAAAAACCTTCCTTGTAATCAATATAATACTAAAATATTTGATTATTAGTCAATATTATTATGAGAGAAAGTAGGATAAAATTTCTAAAAGGGATGTGAAAAATATGGATTATCTGGCATTAGGAAAAAGAATAAAGGCTATGCGAAAGAAAAAAAATATTACACAAGCGAATCTGGCTGAATTATGCAACATAAGCCATAACCATCTATCTTGTATAGAAATCGGAAAAACACATCCGTCCTTGCCCTTATTAATAGATATTTGTAATATTTTAAACGTCACACCGAATGAGCTATTAGTGGATAGCTTGAACACATACCATGAAAATTCAGGAAAACAGTTAGGCTTAGAACCAGCGCATTATACAGAAGAAGAATTGAAATTTGCACAGGCAATTGCAAAATTTTCTATTGAACAGAAACGAAAATCATTTGATTCTTAAATAAAAACAGCCGTCAAAAATACTGATTGTACAGTAATTCGACGGCTATTCTTTTGAAAATTAATTTTCAAATTTTACAAGAGGTTTTTAAGTTCGTCCTTTACTTCTTGATATGCGTTTTCCAGATTGTCAATATCTTCTGTTAAAACATAAAAGGCAGACATGTAGGAATCTGGCGTACTCACACAAGTACGCAAACAGGTTGTTAAAAAAATAATTTTTTCAGTTTTCAAAATAAATCTTTCTAGCTGCTGTATATCCATTTTTGCCACCTCAGACACGAATATTATTGAATTTTTTTCCCCGTTGATTATCCAGAACCGCATATTATAGCACCTTTCAGCCATTATAATCATTTTGAAATTCCTTGAGTTTTCCTTGAGTTTTCACTCTAAAATGCTGTTTTTTACCCTATTTTTTTAGATTTCACTCTCAAATGTTAGACTTTCCCAAATACGAGAAAAGCCCGATATATCCGCATTTTGCGTTATATCAGGCTTTTTCGTTGTTCATCAAATTATGGAGATGAGGGGAGTCGAACCCCTGTCCGAAAGACCGACACCCCAGGCATCTACGAGCGTAGTTTATGTTTTGTTCTCATCAACAGCACTCCCATAAACAGGATTACTGTCAACCAGCCAGGTAAATTTCCTGTTTCGTTACCCGGCACTGGCGAAACAGTAGTCTGCTAAAGTGACCCTTCGTCCCGCACCGCAGACACAGCAGGCGGAGAGTTAACTGCAATTACGCAGCTAAAGCTAAATTATTGTTTTTAGCGTTTAATTTTAAAATGCACCGTTTTACAAGCTGGCGCGACCTTGGCTCGCTTCCCAGGCTACCGCATATCCCCCGTCGAAACCATTACATCCCCGTGAGGAATTGTTTTACTATCGTGTTATTATACCCTAATCGGAGCAGAATAGCAAATAAATTTTCTGGAAGATTGCACAGCAGTAATAAAAAACAGACAACCGACGGTTGTCAATTGCCTGTTTTCACACCATGCCCGCGGCACAGCGTTTACTGCGCAATATATTATTCAGCAGTAGCTGCAACTTTCTTTGCAACCACTTCACGGCCTTTGTAATATCCGCAGGAAGGGCAAACTCTGTGCGGCATTTTTGGTTCATGACACTGTGGGCATTCTACGGTGCCGGCAGCGGTCAGTCTGGACCATGCAGTTCTTTTTCTTCTTGTTCTTGCTTTTGATCTTTTACTTGGTGCTACACCCATTTTTTACACCTCCTCCGAGTCCTTCAATTTTGCCAAAATGGCGAAACGAGGATCTACCTCATGTAAATCGCAATCGCATTGACCTTGATTTAAGTTTTTTCCACACTTTGGACATAATCCGCGGCAATCATCCCTGCATAAAATTTTCTGGGGTAAAACTGCCAATATACTTTCCCGAATGATGTCCGTGATGTCCAAAGTATCGTTATCATAGATAAAATACTTTTCTTCCACTTCACCAACAGCTAGATGGGAAAAAAGCGATACATCCTTCGCATAGAGCAATTGCTCTGCAAAACTGCAATCTACCGGAACTATCACCAGCTCCAAGCAGCGGGAACAAATTCCCTGCACGGCAGTACGGGCACGCCCTTTTAATTCCAGAAACTGTCCCTGATGGCTGACTTCTGCATCAATTACCAGCGGCTGTGCTAGCTGCCAGTCATCATCCATGAAATCAAACACATCCGTTTCCAGATGATAGCTCTCCCGACTCCCTTTGACACTGCGTATCTTACTGATATCCAATTCCAACGTCAATTTTGCCACTCCTTCGTCAGAAGCACTGTCAAATGCAACTACTACTTAACCTTTTTAATTATATATATCAGAGCTGTTCTTGTCAAGAAAAGAATGTAACGCATTAACAATTTTATTGTCAGATTTTCTGAAAAGGTGTGGGAACCCCCTTGTCATTTATCACAGAAATGGATTTACTCTCAGCCATTAAAAATTAGGTAGCCATCTTTTCCTGGACTGTGACACGGCGACTTTTTTCATTCATAATCAGCATTTGCAGCCGATTTTCGATATTGGCAAAACTGACGTCGGGGTCATAGTCCAAAGGCAAAATCTGCACTTCGGGATAAAGCTCTTTCAGTCGCTTGATAATGCCGCGGCCTACAATATGATTCGGCAAACAACCAAAAGGCTGCAAAATGATAAAGTTGCGGCAGCCCTTTTCGGCGTGATGCAAAATTTCACCAGGAATTAGAATGCCTTCTCCAGCGTCAAAGGTATGATGCAAAATCGCATCACTTTTTTTCGCCAAATCCTGAATACGGGCCGTCGGCTTATAAAGCGGATGCTTTTTGGCGATAGAATCGGCCATATCATGGGCTACATTAAAAATTTCGTCGGCAGTGCGCAGCCAAATCTTCTCTTTCAGCGGCTTTTTGATGCTATATTCCTTAATCTGCGAGTCCAAATAGTAATAACTTTTCCGAATCACATCAGCCATGCGGGCTTCGATAATTTCAAATCCATTTTTCTCCAAATAATCTTCAATATCATGGTTGGCACCCGGATGGAAATTGAGCAGATATTCACCGACGATAAGTACCGTAGGACGCAGATTGCTACGGTCATAGCCCACCTGTCCCATCCAGTCAATGGCTTGGATAAAGGCTTTTTTCAACCCAGAAATGCCCGCCTTCTCCAGGCCTGCTGCCACTGCATCCATAGACCGGTCAAAAGCCTGTTGGGCACTGCCGGCCAACAACTCATAGGGCCGAATCTTGCGCAGTAATTCTTCTAAAATGTCAATCACCGGTAACGCAAAGGCCATATTCACTGCAGTTGGCAAACTCATTTTAAAGCCGGGATGCAAATTATGATAGTCCTTATCATCGTTGGTCAAGATGGGTACTTGAGAATAACCGGCATCGTCCAACGCCTTCCGTAGCAATGCACTATAATGGGTCAATCGGCAGTCGCCGATATATTTTCCCATGCCGATGGCTACGTGGTCGATATCATATTTTCCGCTACGCAAAGCGGCCAAGGCTTCCCCAATGACAATTTGCGCCGGAAAACAAATATCGTTATGCACATATTGCTTGCCCAGTTTAATTGCTTCCTCCCGCCCCACTTCCAATGGCTCTGCACGCAAGCCCTGCTTAGCCATAGCTGCCGACATAATCCGGCAGAAAGCGTGGGAAGTGTTAGGAATGAGCACCACTTTTTCCTGCTGACATGCTTTTGTAAATTTTTCGGGATAGGGGTCGGTTAAATTCTGCAACGGTTGCCGCCTGTGCTCCTGATGACGCTTTTCTGCCGTTTCCACAAAGGAACGCACCCGAATGCGCAACGGCCCCGCAGCCTCACTTTCATCTAATTTCAGAATTAACGGATTTTTACCAGAAATGCTGTTCATCAACCGCACAATTTCATCGGACAGATAAGCGTCATGACCGCAGCCAAAGCTGACCACCTGCACATATTCCAGATGGGAGTTGCGAGCAGCCAAAATTGCCGATGACAACATCCGAGCGTGAAAGTTGTTTACAATATCCAATCTGCTCAAATGTAAATCCACCTGATTGACCTCCGGCAACGAATCGGCGGTCAATATCGGAATGCCCATACTAGTAAACAGTTCTGGCAGATTATGATTGACAATGGTATCATTTTGATATGGACGGGAGGCTAACACCACTGCATAGCGGCCACTCTGTTCCACCTGTTCCAATACCTGTTGTCCTGCCGCTTTGAGTTGCTCCTTAAATTGTCCCTGCGTAGCGTCACCGGCTGCAATAGCAGCTCGGGTCAGCTTAGGCGCAATACCGAAGGTTTTTTCCATATAGCCGGTAAGCTGGCGGTCACGGTCCTCCAACCGATGCCAATGAAACAACGGTGCGTCAAAAGGAATGCCCCAGCGACGCTCTGGATTATCTGAATTGCCAATCACAATCGGATAGCCCTTGACCACAGCGCACATGGATTCACTGGTCTGCTCCGTATTTTCGGAAGGCATGGTGGTAATCGACGGCATAAAAATTCTATCTACTTTTTTGGCGGCCAAATCACGGAGATGCCCGTGAACCAACTTGGCCGGAAAACACACCGTATCAGAAGGTACCGCACTCAGGCCGCTTTCATACATGGCACGGCTGCTTGGCGCCGAAAGCTGCACCGTAAAGCCCAAAGCCTGCCAGAAAGTTTTCCAGAAAGGCAGGTACTCCCAGTTTGCCAACACCCGCAGCAGTCCAATAGTTACGCCACGCGCTGGGCATAGAATAGGATGGTCATACTCCTGAAACAGTAACTGCTCCCGCACTTGGTATAAATTGGCCACTGTATCCTGGGTACGACGAATTTGCCGCACCTGAGCGCGCACAGCCTCATCTTGCGGATCGCCCAATACTTGCCCCCGCTCGCAGCGATTTCCAGTGACAAAACTGCCACCGTTAGAGAACTGTACCACTGTGCGGTTGCAATGGTTCACGCAGAAGGGGCAAGGCAGATCGCTTTTCTGCTCATAAGTAAAGGCTTCCAAGGCTGCAAACCCAATAAAGCTGCTATTCTGCACATGTTCTCGCCACATTTTTTGGCGGGTCAACAGCGCCGCGCCTACCGCGCCCATTTCTCCTGCATAGGGCGCACGGGTTACCGGACGACCCAAATATTGCTCCAGCGCGCACAAAACGGCATCGTTTTTGAAGGTGCCGCCCTGCACCACAATCTGCGCGCCCAAACTATCCGTATTGCTGATGCGCACCACCTTGGTGAATACATTTTCAATAATAGAACGACACAAACCAGCCATGATATCGTCGGCACTGCAACCGTTCTTCTGCTCGGTGATAATGTTACTGTTCATAAAAACCGTACAACGGCTGCCTAAATTGGCAGGACGTTTCGAGCGAAAGGCTGCGTCGGCAATCTGCTCTACCGGAATATGCAGAGAATTGGCAAACTTCTCTAAAAACGATCCGCAGCCAGAGGAGCATGCTTCATTGAGCATAATATTGGTCACTACGCCATCTGCCACCCAAATGGCTTTCATGTCCTGCCCGCCAATATCCAAAATGAAACTGGCATCGGGCACATAGTGGCAAGCCGCCGCTGCATGGGCCACCGTTTCCACTGTATGATAATCAGCGCCATAGGCTGCAGCCAGCAGCAATTCTCCGTAGCCGGTAGTCCCCATGCCCAGCACTTTCAGCGTTACGCCAGCATCGGTATACTTCTGGTACAATTCCAACAATCCCCGCTGTACCACATGGAGCGGATCGCCTTGATTGTTAGCATAAAAGCGGTCTATCACCTGCTCTTGCTCATCCAACAGCACCAACTTCGATGTGGTGCTGCCGGCGTCAATGCCGATATAAACAGGCAGCACTGTGCCGACCTGCAGCTTCGGTGTTACCACTGTCGGCGCAGCATGGTCCTGCCGCCATGCGTCGCAATCGGCCTCGGTTGCAAAATAAGGCTTACCCAACGAGCGGTTTTCTTCCCCTTCCATTAGAACCGGTTCCAACAAGGCTGCGATGGCATCTACCAAAGAAAAGGCTTCCGTCTCCTGCTCCGGAAACAATTCATCAATGGCAATGGCGGCCCCATGGGCCACAATGGTATCAGCATGGGCCGGACAAATGATTTCATCCTCCGCTAACTCCAAGCGCTCCGCAAACACCTGCACCAACGTGGGATGATAGGTCAGTGGCCCACCTTCAAAAATAATAGGAGGTTTTAACTCCAGCCCCTGTGCCAACCCGCCGATGGTCTGTTTGGCAATGGCATGAAAGGTAGACAAAGCCAAATCTTCCCGGCTGCCGCCTTGGTTCAGAATCGACTGAATATCGGTTCTGGCAAAAACACCGCATCGTCCTGAAATATTATGTATGATTTTTCCCTTGGCTGCCAGCGTTTCAAACTGCTCCGCCGGTGTTTTCAATAGCGCCGCAATCTCATCAATAAAAACACCTGTACCGCCAGCACAACTGCCGTTCATACGCATATCGGAGGCTACCAGTTGGCCTTCCGCTTCATCATAATGAAAAAATATAATTTTAGCGTCCTGCCCACCTAGTTCAATAGCTGTCCGAACATTGGGATACAACGCCCGCACTGCGGCCGCATTAGCCACAACCTCCTGTATGTAATACGCACCAATTCGCTCCGCGATTGGTTTCCCACCAGAACCGCAGACTGCCGCCCGAAAACCTTGTTCCGGAAAAGCATCTGACACCTCCTGCAATAGACGGCGCACCATTTTGCCCTGTTCTGCATGATGCCGCTCATAACGGGCAAATAGTACCTGATTGCTTGGCACTTCCATCACAATCACCTTTACCGTGGTAGAACCCACATCAATCCCCAGTCGCAATGATTTGTTCTGAATCGTCATACTAAGATCTCCTGTTCCTCATTGTTTCTATTAGCAATTATACCCCTTGATGATTTTTCTGTCACGCAACAGTTGCAATAAAATGTCGAATGACAACACATTCTGATGTCAAGCCGTCCGTTCTTGTAAAGAAAAAGCGCAAGCCCCAGCAGGACTTACGCTTCCTCAAAAAATTTCCTGTTGATTGCCATCTATCCTACAAACAGCCTGTAAGATTAAGATTGCGCATTCCAGTCCTGCAAACATTTTTCCAATAACAGACACAGCGTTTCTTTCTCTTCCTTACTTAATACAGCCAACAAAGTTTCTTCCGAAATTCCCGCTTTTGCACCGGCTGTGTGATGCAAATAATGACCACACTTGCGCATAGCCACAACAGTTCTCTTTTCCAAACTTTCTACTTCTGACATTTCCATCATCCTCCTGACTGAATGTTTCTGCACAGTTTCCTCAAAAAAGAAAAAACGCGCAGCGCTTACTGGATTTACGCAGTTACGCTACACGTTTCAACTAGATTATAGTACATTGGAAAATTTCTTGTCAAGCGGAAAAATATTGTGGTTCTTTCCTGTAAAACTCCAGAAATATTGCCAAGCTTATCCAGGCAAACATGCAAAACACGCCTATCCGGTTTCAGACAAGCGCATTCTGCATGTTTATTCAACTTGTTGAGGATATAAGCAAACTATCACTATGGTGAAATACCAATCATCCTTCAATTTCAATTATGGAATCATCAACAAAATTGAATACACTACTCAACAAGCCATCTATACAAATCTTCAGGCATCTGCTCCTTTGACAAATTGTCAATCGCCTCTCCATAATAATGCATAATATCGCTGCTTATCACTAAATCTCCATTATCTAAAATCTGATAAGAATATTTTTCTCCATTAATCCATAGCGTAGTCCGGTCTGTATCTGGATTTTGCTCCCAGGATAAAGACATGATAGGCTTTTGCTGAGCTTTCCAATTGGCAGCATCCAATTCATCCTGCAGGGTTAATTCGTAGTTGAACATATTGTTCAGATTTTCTGGAATATCCTTTGTTGGCAACGCCTTTAAGGCCTGCCAATATTGAAGCAGTTCCTGAGGGCGAAACTGAAATTCCTCCGGCGATTTTCCAGAACCGGATATTTGATAGGATGCTCCATTAATTTGAAGCGTTGTCCATGTACCGTCATGGGTTTCCCAGGAAAATGTTTCTATGGACTTTTGTACAACGTCATCTGCCAGCGTAGGAGCTTTATAGACAGAGGGTTCTTCTGCCGCTGCCGCTGTTTCCGGCAGCTGTTGCTCCACAGCGGCCGACACGCCGCAGCCTGCCGCACAGATCAGGCAAAACAAGCACAGAAACAAGCAGCAAATCGGCTTGGTGTGTGTTTGATAATTTATAATGTGCAATAACCGTTTTTTCAGCCATAGTCCTTTCTGGTTCCATCCACTGCACCCCAGCTCCACCGCTTGTCCCTGCTGCACCATCTCCAGCAGCAAAAAACCATACTGCTTGCGCTGCGCCCCATCGAAATCACGCACCACTTGTTCATCGCTGGCCAGCTCGCAAAGATGATCGGCCATACCCTTCAACCAATAGATGCAGGGATGAAACCAGAACACACACCGGAGTATCTCCAGATAAACCTTCTGCCAGTTGTCATAATATTTTACATGGGTCAATTCATGACTGAGAATAAGCTTTACTTGTTCTGTCTGTAAGGTACGATTGGGCAGCAAAATCTGATAGTTCCGCAGGCCCACCAAAACCGGCGCTTGAATCACAGGACTGCAGCGCAGCTGTACGGCACTGGTAATCTGTTGCTGGCCCAGCAGCGCACAGAACAGTTTTTGCGCATCGTCATCGGTAACCGCCCAGCTATTTTTCCGCAAATACTGACACTGCCGCCTGTATTGCAGCAAGAAACGCAGAAAGCAAACCGCTGCCACCAAACAATAGCCGTAAAACAGCCAACTGCTGTCTACCGCTGGCCTTGCAATATCCATAGCAGCTACAGACGGCTGCACCCCAGCATGCACCACAGCCGTATTGAATTGCGGCGTGTAGACTGTCCCCTGCTCTTGCGGATAAAAGCTCCCGATGGGAATCAGCCAAAACAGCGTCAACAGAAGCAGCGCTCGGCTCTGCCATCGTGCGCTCACTTTTTTACGCAAGCCCAGCCGCAAAAAACAAAACAACAAAAAGGTGATTCCGCCAGTCAGCGAGAGTAACCCGATGGTTCTCATCATTGTATGCATCAAAAAGCCTCCCTTCACACGCCAATCTACAGCTACAGACCATGCTACAGCTTTTTCAGCATTTCCTTCAGCTCGTCAATCTGCGCCGGTTCCAGGGAGCAGACATCGTTACTGCCTAGCAAAGCGCTCATAAAGCTTTTTAACGAGCCGTGATGCACTGTCTGTAAAAAGGTTATGGTTTCAAAATGTACATAGTCAGCTTTCGTAACCTGTGGGTAATACAAATTGGTATTGCCCTTTTTGACCACACGCAGCACCCCTTTTTGGCACAAATTTTGCAGAAAGGTGGCTATCGTCGTGTGCTTCCAAGCCTTCATATCGCCTGCCATTTGCTGAATTTCCGACACCGTAACTGGCGGCTCTGCCTGCCAAACCAATTCCATAATCTTTCTTTCCGTTTCCGACATTTTTTGCAGTTGTTTCATCCTATACCGCTCCCATCTATTTTTCTTTTTCTATTTTGTATAATCATAATACTATATTATATAGTATTATGTCAATATAAAATAGTAAATTTAAAAGCAGCAGCCTCTGCCATCGGCAAAAGCTGCTGCTTTGTTATCCTGCTATTAAGATTTTTCCCAATCTTCTTTTTATAATCGAATTGATAATCCAAATCGCCCAGTCAGACAGCAAAAAGACAAGTCTTAGCTATTCCAGATATCTAAGCGATTAATGGCCGCACATAACGCCTCAATGGACGATTCGATGATATCTTCATCGATGCCGATACCCCAGACCATCTTACCCTTCTGAGTGATGGCTACATAGGACATAGCCTTCGAGGAAGAGCCTTTGGATAAGGAGTGTTCCTTGTAATCGGTCAATTCATAGGAGAAGCCCAGACCAATCTTCAGCGCTTTGCTCACTGCATCCAGACGACCATTGCCTTCGGTTTCGATGGTTTTGGTTTCGCCCTTCATGGTCATGGTCACCACCGCTGCGATGCCACCGTCTTCCTTCTGACGGAAATGGAATTCATCTACCGTAAAATGTTCTTCAATATCGATATATTTATTTTCCAAAATGGAATAAATCCATTCCGGCGTTAATTCCTTATGCTCTTTGTCCGATACATCTTTTACCGCATAGCCAAATTCTTCTTTCATCTTATCGGGCAGGGTAATGCCATAGCTCTGTTTCAAAATGTAGCTGACGCCACCTTTCCCCGACTGGCTGTTAATGCGGATAACGTCTGAATCGTAGGTGCGGCCCACGTCTTGCGGGTCAATGGGTAGATATGGTACTGACCAGGTGGACAGATTTTTTTCCTGCCGATAGTTCATGCCCTTGGCAATAGCATCCTGATGGGAACCGGAAAAGGCGGTAAACACCAAAGAGCCACCGTATGGCTGCCGCGGATGTACATGCATACGGGTCAGCCGTTCATAGGTTTGGCTGATATGGGCCATGTCATGGAAATTCAATTCTGGGTCTACACCGTGGGCATACATATTCATAGCCAGCGTAATCACATCCACATTGCCGGTTCGTTCGCCGTTGGCCGAATAAAGTGCCTCAATGCGGTCAGCACCGGCCAGAAGGCCCAGCTCCGCATCAGCCACGCCACAGCCACGGTCATTGTGCGGATGCAGTGAAATCACCACATTTTCCCGATATTTCAGATGCTTGCTCATATATTCTACTTGGCTGGCATACACATGGGGCAGCGAGGTTTCAATGGTAGCTGGCAAATTAATGATAATTTTGCGCTCTGGACGGGGCTGCCAAACATCCAGCACAGCGTTGCACACATCCAATGCATAGTCTACTTCGGTGCCGGTAAAGCTTTCTGGACTGTATTCAAAAGTAACGTCGCCTTTGATTTCTTTGGCCAGCTCGTTGAGCAATTTGGCCCCTTCTATCGCAATCTTTTTGATTTCTTCTTTTGATTTGCGGAACACCTGCTCCCGCTGATTGACAGAAGTAGAGTTATACATGTGTACCACTGCATGGGGCGCACCGTCGATAGCTTCAAAGGTTTTGCGGATGATATGCTCCCGGGCCTGGGTCAGCACCTGAATGGTAACGTCGTCAGGAATCATCTTATTTTCAATTAAAGCGCGCAAAAATTGATACTCGGTTTCCGAAGCGGCAGGAAAGCCTACTTCAATTTCCTTAAAGCCCACATCCAGCAGTAACTGGAAAAATTCCAATTTTTCGTCCAAACTCATAGGCTCGATGAGCGCCTGGTTGCCGTCCCGCAAATCAACACTGCACCAAATGGGCGCCTTGTCAATGGCGTCTTTTTTCACCCAATCGTAGCATGGTTCTGGCGGCATAAAATATGCTTTTTCGTACTTCTGATATCCTTCCATGATTAACTCTCCTCCTGTTTCTCTCACACTGTTCACGTTCTGTATAAAATATCCTGTATGCAGTGACAGAACCAGCCACCGCAGGACGTTCTGCGTTTCTCCCGCAGACTTTACCGCCCGCTTTCGGCAGACAATAAAAAAGCCCTTTTTCTCTCCGTTGCCAGAGACGAAAAAAGGACAAATTCCGCGGTACCACTCCATTTGACGACAGCAACTAAACAAATGCTATCGCCCACTTAATCCCTGTAACGGCGGGACTCCGGCCATTCCTACTTGATCTTCAAAACAGCGACTCCAGGGCCAGTTCACCAGCCTTCCGCACCTGCCTTGCACCAGCCGGCAGTTCTCTGTTGCTTTCAGCGGGCTACTCTTCCCTATCGCAGTCTTTTTCTTATGCAACTGCTATTTATTATAGACAAAGGATTTGTTGTTGTCAACCATTGAATTTGAAAAGTTCTTATTGTAAAAATCCGTGCAAACACTCGATGCCAATTTAAATACCCATAATTTATGTAACATCATACTTTACCCTATATCCAATCACATCATTTCCCTTTATAACACACTTGTAATTGATTTTCATATTCACACGTTTTTCCAAATTTACTCCTAAGTTTGGAAGCATTCTGATATTTTTAAATTGAAACTAAAAGTCCTCTCGTACTTTCTGCACCAGTTCTTCATGCTAAAGAAATACTTGCTCTTTACAATTTTTCAAGTTCATCTTTCCAAAATTGTGCCAGCCACGGCTTCTGTTCCAGGGTTTTCAAAAAGCTTCCTAATGGCCCGGGGCTGCCAAAATCAATAGCAGGCCCGTTTTCAATGAGCTGCAAAATCGGTCTGACCGCATCAAAAGGATTGTCACACAGCTCCAGTTCGTCTACAATTTCATACGCCGGATCTTGAAACTGATATTTATCGCCTGTGAAAGCTGCCTGTTGCATGGCTTCCTTCAACTTCTATATAATATCTGATATTTTACTATCCACTTGTAGTTCCTCCTGGTTCCATTTGTCGCTTTCCGTTTCTTCTACTTTTCAACTTTATTCTCACAATTTCAGATTTTTCTGAGCCAGCCGCTGCTGTGTGGCCTGACTCAACAGCTTATAGACCACGGTAAACAGCGGCACGCCCAGCAGCATACCCAAGATACCGCCTAACCCGCCGCCTACCACAATGCCCATCAGCACCCACAGCGACGGCAGCCCCACCGATTCTCCCACCACTTTGGGATAAATCAGATTGCCTTCAATCTGCTGTAGCACCACAATGAACACGATAAACCATACAGCCTGCATGGGCTCCACCAAAAACAGCAGAAACACTGCCGGAATGGTGCCGATAAAAGCGCCTACCACCGGCACAATGGCGGAAACCCCCACCAACAGGCTAATCAAAAAGGCATATTCAAAACGGAAAATGCGCATGCCGATAAAGCACAACAGCCCCAAAATACAGGCTTCCATCAACTGACCGCTGACAAAATTGCTGAAGCACTGGCTGATGAGCTGGCAAACTTCCACGCATTCGTCGGCCACACGGCGAGGCAAAAAGGCATACGTCATCCGTTTTACTTGCCGGCACAGCGTTTCCTTGCTGGAAAGCAGATAAATGGACACAATCAGCCCAATTACCGTATTGACCACGCCCTGCACAATGTTGGTGGTGACGTTAAAAATTTGTGGAAACAACACCGACATGGCGTTGATGGTCTGCTCCATCAGGCCCTGTAATTCTTGCTGCAAACTATCAAAAAGTGTGTTCAAATCCCAATCGGTTAATTGGGGCAGGTCAAACTGACTGAGCCAAACTAACACCGACTGGAAATTTTGCATATAGGTATCGCTGTTATTGACAAGCATATTGACGCTGTGTACCACTTCTGGAATGACGATAGCAATCACGCCGCCAAAAATGCCAAAGCTCAATACATACGCACCCACAATCCCCAAAGGCTTGCTTAGCTTCTGCATTCCCCTGCTACGGCTATATTTGTACAGAGCGCGGCGAATGGCCTCGTAGGGGATATTCAGCACAAAGGCAATGGCAAAGCCGATAAAGAACGGTTTTAACAGCCGCAAAATGACGGCAACACCGCCAGCCAGCAAATCAATTTTTGTAACCACCAACACCAATAGCACGGTAAAAGTAATCAACAGCAGATAACTGCGAAACAGCTTTTTATCCATAACCCACGCCTCCTGCAAAAAAGGGCCGCCACAAAACAGAACTCTATTTTGCAACTGCCCTTTTCTCTTATTCTTCTACAAGTTGTAACGCCTGCTTGCCGCAAACTCTCGTACATGCACCACAAGCCACGCAGGTATTATAATTGATTTCCGGCGCGCTGTGGTCGTCATGCTGATGCAAAGCGTCCATAGGACAGACCTTTACCGCCGGGCAGCTATGATTGGCAGGACATTTGTTCAAATCCAGCATTAATTTTTTAGCCATAGTATATCTCTCCTCTCGCAAAATCATACATCATAAGCATTCTGCATGAAGAATACCAATTCCTGCTGAAAAAAACTGCTTACTGTCCGCCAGCTTTTACCTTAATCCACAACTGCGTCAAACGTTCCTTCAATACCTGATTGTCTTCAAATACTTCATCTTTGTCGTAACCATCTCGAGGCAGATAAGCTTCATTGCCTTCAAAATAGCCGCCTTCTCCGCTCAGCTCGTCAATAACTTCCTGATTGGACGAGGTGTAACCAACGGTTTCGCTGTTATCATAAGAAGCCTCATAGGTTAAAATGTAATTGATAAATTCATGGGCCAGCTTAGGATTTTCTGCATTGGCCGGAATTACCATAGCGTCGCTCCACAAATTGGTGCCCTCTTTAGGCAGATAAAACCGCATATCTTCATTTTCCGCCAGAATGGTAGCAGCATCGCCGCTATATACCACAGCCATATCTTTGTTGCCGTTAATCATGCCGTCGATCACTTCATCGGCCACATAAGCCGGATCCATGGTCTGACGCTGTTCCATCAGCCAGTTGTAAGCAGCGTCGATTTCCGCTTCGTTTTCCGTATTCATCGAATAGCCCAGCGCTTTAAAGGCCACCATGAAAGAATCCCGCTCCGAATCATACATATAAATTTTGCCAGCATATTTGGCGTCTTTTAAAATATTATAGCCTTCTGCTTCCAAGTCGGCATAATCGACGTTATTCTGGTTATACACAATGCCAACGCTGCCCCAGAAATATGGCACAGAATAGGTATTATCCGGGTCGTAAGGAAGCGCCTTCACGCCATCGGCCAAATTCACAATATTCGGAATTAAATCCAAATCCAACTCCTGCAGCATACCTTCGTTAATAAGCCGTTCAATCATATAATCGGACGGCACCAGCACATCATAAGAATCACCGGCCTGCAGCTTGGTATACATCATTTCATTAGAATCAAACATTTCATAAATCACTTTTACGCCAAACTCTTTTTCAAAATCGGAGACAACATTATCCCCAACATATTCGCCCCAGTTGTAAACCTTTAACGTATCGGAACCATACTTTTCCACAGCATCGGCACTACTGGCGCCCGAACCTCCACATCCTGTCAACAGCAACATGGCTGTCAATAATACTGCAACTACTTTTTTCATCCACAGCACTCCTTTTTCTTCAGATTAAATTGCCCAACCTTTGTGAACCCTCACATTGGCAGAATGGAACATATGCAATATAGCATAATTTGCCGGGAAATACAATAGTATGCAACAGAAACGTCAAAAAATTATCGCAAAATTTACGTCTTAAAGCGACACGTATCAGATAAATTGAAACTATGGTATAAGCTAAGTACCTGTTTTTCGAGCGTAAAAAAGGCTGCTGCGCCAATAGCATTTCTGCTATTTTCGCAACAGCCTTATCCATCAAGATACCACTCGATGCAATCTTACTGATACTGCGCCGGCAGTGTATCACTGTACAGCAACTGCAGAGACCACTGGCCGCCGTCGCTCTGGTTATCCCGCAACAATACAAAGTGACTGTCGTCAAAATCACAGAAGATACCGCCGCTTCTCAACAAACTGGTGCTTTGGATAAATTGTCCCACGGCCTCTGTGCCGGTAATATGACCGGTAGGCTGCGCTACGCCTTCTAACTGTTCGATACAGTCTTGGGCAGACAAATTAACATACCCGTATTCATCCTGCATATCAGCTACAACGACATTCATCATATCCCGCAATTTCCCTTCACTTGACGGTGTGCAGCGGAAAATCAACGCTTCACTGTAATTGGAATTTATTTCGGCAAGATTCATTTCTGCTAATACTGCCATCGTACGTTTGTCAGCAGCATAAACCGGCAAATCCCAGGTCTGATAACTTTGATACACATCGTTGAAGCCTTGCGGCCCCTCTAACGCCAGATTATATCGCTTCACTTGGGTGATGGCGCTGAACTGACGCTCCCGCAAATCCTGCTGATAGGCGGCCAAAATCTGTTTGGCCTGTGCATAGCCGTCTACATCCTCTGTCGATGATCCCTCAGCGCCGCCTGCTCTGGTTTCTGCATATCTGCGCCCATCTTCCTCTATTAAAACAATGGAATCGCTGCCACTTCGACCAAACAACCAAGACTCATCAACCATCATACCATTCAAATAGTCGGGCTGCAGTTGCAGCACTCCGCCATACAGCGCTTCCCGATAAGCCGCTTGATTATACAGTTTCTCATAGTTTTCCGCAATGGCGCTGCGGGGCACCATATAGTAATTGCGCTGTACTTCCCTGCCGTTTTTCAGCACATATCGCACCGTAATCGGGCTGCTGTCCTCGATATATTCGTAAGAATTTTGCAGCCATTCAAAGTCGCTGCCGCGATACTGCTTTTCCTGCACCACCGGCTGCAGCAAATCATAAACGGCCTGCTTCACCGTTTCATCCTGACTGTAACAGATGTTGCCTAACAGGTCATAGTTCACAGAACTGGCTTGCTCTGCTTCGCTCACTGTCAGAGCCACCTTTTCCACCTGAGCGGGCTGGGGCAGATAGCTGTCATAGCCCAGCAAATCGAAGCGGAATACACCCACGAAAGCTAAAATCAACAGTAAGATGACGGCACACTGGGGCAGTTTGTTGCCCATGGCCTTAAAGTCATGCTGGATGATCACCTCGCAGGTCATGTGTGTCAAAATGGCAAATACAATTATCGCGAAGTAGAAAAATAATTTGCTGCCAGCCAGTGAAAACACCATGCCAGCTCCAATGGCAACGATAAACATCAGATAGGCCTTTAAAATAGGCTGGCTAATGGGATAAACCAGCGCTTTGCCGGTAGCCTCGCTGGGCCGTTTCTGATAAAGCAGCCAGGACAGCGCGGTAAGAATGGCAGCCATCATCAGCAGGGCTGCAATCATACTGCCAGCCATAGGGACAGCGCTCATCGTCTGGGAAAAAGAAAGATTGGGCACTGCATTGATATAAGCGAACGCCGCACACAATGGTGAGAACTTCAGCGAAGCTACAATCAGCGCCGAACTGTTGGCATAGGTGGCGAAAAACATACTATACATCAAATGGACCATCCAGGCTGCCGCCGGTACGCACACATGCAGCACCGCGTTCAGCGCCATTTGGGTCAGCATGGTGCCGGCCAATTGGCTGCTCAATATGGCTATACTGTAACTGGCCAGAATGAACAGCAACAGATGGCCTACATGGATCAAAATCGCTGCCAGATTTAAAGCGGCGCCCAGATGATAGCCTATCACCAGCAAGCAGGAGATAGCCAGCATCACCAGCAAAGGAATCACGTTTACCAACAATCCTGTAAAATATTGATTGAGAAATAAGCGGGTACGGCTGATAGGTTGACTATGATAAAAATGAACCTGCTTTTTCTGCTGCAAGTAAAAGAACATCACGCAGCCAATGACGGCAGCCAGCACCACAGCGGAAACATACAGCATGATAAAGCCTTCCACGTGGAGCCATCTGACCATATTTTCAAGCTGGACTGCCAATAGGCTTTCCTCGGTGCTGGCAGCCTGATAGTTACTCATAGACGGTCTGGTCACACTGTCCAGCTTCAGCAAGGTGTAAACCGGCCCGGCAAAGCCATAAACCACCGAGCAGATCACGGCCAGCCACCAATAGCTGCGGCAGCTATGCAATAAGAAAGATTTACCTTTCTTGGTTTTATTAGTAGATAAGCTGTTGGATGTCATAGCCCAGCACCTCCATTTCGGTAATAAAGATTTCTTCCAGGGTCAGCGGCAATAATTCACAATAAAGCGGCTGCATAGCCTCTATGCAAGCCTCGGTAGCAGCGCTGTTACCCCGCACCACCAAAACGGACAGATTGCCCCGCTGTTCCAGCTTGACAATCTCCAATCCGGCAAAGTCCTCGGTTTTTTTAGGTGCGGAAAAAGCGCACTGCACCTTATGAATGTCGCTCTGCAGGCTATCCAGCTCCCGCTCAAAGATGATACCGCCCTGATGCAGCAATCCGATATGGTCGCAAATATCCTCCAGCTCCCGCAGGTTGTGTGAAGCGATGATAGGCGTTAGCTGCTGAGAAGCCACCGCGTCAGCCAGCAAACGCTTCACAGCCTGCCGCATAACCGGATCTAAACCATCGAAGGTTTCGTCGCAAAACAGATAATCGGGCTGGGAAGCCAGCGCCAAAATAATATGGGCCTGCTTTTGCATCCCTTTGGAAAAGGTGTTCAGCTTACGTCGGCTATCTAACCGGAACAACTCCGTCAGCTCGCGAAAGCGCTCCCAGGAAAACTTCTGATAAACCACGGCGTAATATTGGGCCATCTCCTCCATGTTGCTATTGGGAAAATAAAACTGGTCGTCGGAAATATAGAAGATACGCTGCTTCAGCGCCTCGTTTTCATAAACAGGCTGTCCGTCAATCTGGATACTGCCCGCATCGGAACGGTAAATACCGGCCAGCAGGCGCAAAAATGTAGATTTTCCGGCGCCGTTGGAGCCAATCAGGCCAAAGATGGAACCTTTCTGAATGGTGGCTGATACCTGCTGTAAGGCTTGGATGTTGTCAAAACTTTTGCTCAGTCCTGTTACTTCAATCATGGGCCTTCTCCCCCTTCTGTGCTTGATATGTCTGTTGTATCACCGCGCAAGCCTCCTCCTGCGGCACCGCTAACCGGTAAAGCTCGGCGCTGAGCGTGGCAAGCTGCCCCAGCAATTCTTTTTGCTGTACGCTGCGTAGTTCTTGCAAGCTGCTGCCCACAAAGCTGCCCCGGCCCTTCAACGAATAAATCACGCCCTGCCGTTCCAGTTCGGTGTAGGCCTTTTGAATGGTGTTGGGATTGATGGCCAACTCCTGAGCCAACTGCCGTACCGAAGGCAGTTGATCGTCCCGCTGTAATACCCCGGAAACAATCAAACTTTTTATGTTGTCAACCAACTGCTCATAGATAGGCTTGCGGCTTTTATAATCAATGAATATCATCACGTCACTTCCTTTCCAGTTTCATCTGTATTATTTCAAATAGTACACATATATCATAACAGGATTTGTCAGTTTGTCAAGTAGTTCTTTTCTATTTTAGAGCTGCTGCGACGATTTTTCCGTCATCGGACAGGCAAGCGCTTTTCATCGCTGCAAGAATATGGTATGATAAAAACAAAACGCATCGGCGCTGAGACCGTAAGTTCTGTCGGATTCATCATAACAACATCCACCTTCCTGTCTCAGCCCGTCAGAAAGGATTTTCGCTTATGCAAAAAAATACTTTTTCACTGCCGGAGCCCAGTCAATTTTGGGACGATGACCGGTTGGCTTTAGAAGAATATGTAGACGAAGCGCCCAGCGATACGCTGATTGCTTCTGTAGAAACCGAATTGGGCTATCGGCTGCCCGAAACATATCTTGCGCTGATGAAGCAGCACAACGGCGGCATTCCCTATGCCACCTGCTATCCGCTGCCCAAAACGGAGGATAGCGAAAAGGACTATGTAGAGATTACCGGCTTTCTCAGCATTGGCCGCAAAAAGTCCAACTCGCTGTGCGGCACCGCCGGCAACAAATTATTTAAGGAAGGCTGGCACTATCCCGACTATGGTGTGTATATCTGCGACTGTCCTTCCGCCGGCTTTGATTTGATTTTGCTGGATTATCGCCAATGCGGCCCCGATGGCGAACCGTCAGTGGCTTATGTAGACATGGAAAAACGCCAGGTTATCACTTTAGCGCCTGACTTTGCCACCTTTCTGCAGGGGCTGGTAGAAGAAACAGAGCTGACCACACCAGAAGCCGACCGGGCTTATGAGATTGCAATGGTGGAGGAAGGCACCTTTTCACCTCTGCTAATCAAAATCTGCCGCAACTGCGGCGTACCGCAGGCCGAGCAGTGGATTCGCTCGGTAGCCCGGCAGGTAGTGGAAGAAAAAAATCTGTTTGCGCTGCACGAGGACGCCCTCTCCTGGCTGATGTATGACCTGCAATATATGCTGTACAGCTTCGCCTTTCCCAAAGCCTCGGTGAAACAATACTTGCACGATTACCCGCTGATTTTAGCGGAGGACGGTCAATTCACCACCAACGGCTACGCACCCGCCTTTGTGGCAGACTGGATGGAAAGCCGCCTCAAAGAAGGCAAGCTCAAACAGGCCGGTAAAATGATTGGTCAAAAAAATTGCCTGGTGTTCACCACCGAAGCCATGGAGCAAATCGTTTTACAATGCAAAGAAATTGCCCAACAGTACGATTTATAAAAACATAATCGCCAGTCTGAATTGATTTTTCATTTGGACTGGCGATTATTACTGTTTCTGACTATTTCAAATTTAAAACTTTTGCCGCATTTTGATACATGATAGCATCATATACCTCTGTTGAAAGGTGTTCTTTATAATAACCCACCATATCTTTCATACCAATCACTGGATATGCAGAACCAAAAATCATTTTCTCTGGAATGAAATAATTCATTGCTCCCATATAATCTGTGCTACCAGGAACATTTACTGCATAGATATCTGGAGAAAGATAGACATTTTTACGATTAAAGGCAATATGGGCCATTTCCTGCACATAAGGCCATCCTCCATGTGCTAAAATAAACACTAAATCAGGAAAATCAGCAGCAACTTTATCAATCATTTTTGGAGTGTTATGATCTACATCAGGTCCTAAAAAACCACCAAAACTTAATGTAACCGGAATATTCAAACGTTGACATAATTCATAGATGGGATAGTTTCGTCCATCATCTGCTGTAATTGGCGGATTACAGAATCCATGCTCAATAATAATTCCTGTTGCTGCACCATGCACGATATATTTATCAATATCCGCAAAGGCTGTTTCTACATCCCAAGGTGTTACGCCAATCATTCCTATAAAACGTTTTGGATATTCCTCCAATAAAGACGCTAAATCTTCATTCTTCATACCTATCGAAAGTCGAACCTGTACAACCCCCTTATCGATGCTTAATTCATCCATCTCTTTCAACAATAACTCCATGGATTTTTCTTCAATAGAGGGAGAAATGCCTTGTCCAAATCTTTTTGCAAACGATCTTCTGCGTTCCAAATTCCATAAAGCGCCTTCTCCTAAGCTTTTGTACGGTGGTCTCACTCTAAAATCAATAATCATTTCAAAATCTTCCTTTCTTTATTATAACTTAGATTTATTTCAATAATATTATAAAACCCCTATTATGATATAATACGGTATTTGAATCAAACAGAATCCTAGAAAATATACAATGGTTTTCAAAGTAGCAATCTTAGCAAAATCCTTCATTGTGATCATGCCAAAGCCAAACATTAAAACTAAACACGATACTTCATGTGGTAAAAAATACATATCTGTCGAATAAATCAATGACATAATCGGCGCCCAAGGTGCTATGCCCATATCAGCACAAATTTGAATGATAATCGGACTTAATGATGTAATCATCGCCAGCGGAGTCAATAACAAATTCGCTATGATTCCGACGAATAGCATAATAAATGTCAAACCTATCGGCCCAGCTTGCATCGCAACAGGTGATATCACTGCTGAAATCAAATCAGAAATTCCAACATTGCTCCCTGCACTTGCAATGGTTAGGCAACTCATCACAAAGAAAACCGTTCCAATATTCATATTTTTTACGCTAACGCTAGTAGCAATGTTTATTCCTGGCAAAAAAGCTAACCACGGTAAAATCATAAATGCCCAAGCAATATTGTAACCGTGTAAAGGCGATGTCAGAACATATAACAACAAAACTGAGACCATAATTAACGATTTTTTTTCAGCTACTTTCATTTTTCCCATTTTTTTATATTCATTATCAAAATATTCTTTGGTTCCACCGATTCCCATCTCTTTTGTCTTAAATACTTTTGTCATTACAAAGATGAATACAAATCCAAATAGAAGGCATGGAATATTATACATGGGAAAATGATGCCACAGCATTGCAAAATTGGGATCTACAGTCTGCGCATTGGTAGTAATTACTGCCCCCCAAGATGGCCGATACAAAAATACACCTGGTGTTAAAGCACCTGTAGCACCTGCCATCATCACAACTGCTGCCGCTTTCGATCCGGCCTCTAATTTTAATGCAATGCAAATCGCCAATGCTAATGTTACGACAATCGCGTAAGCACTATTTACAGAGATGAAAGCCAAAACGATACCGGCAATATACAGCCCATATAAAACACCATTAAAACTTCCACCTAGACTTTTAATGCAAAAATATGCGATTCGTTTTAAAATGCCCGCCTCGTCTAATACATTTGCCAAAAATAATGCACCGATAATCATCCAGCCTGTAGGTTGTGTCCAACCACTGAAAGCAACTTGTTGCGGCACTATCCCTGTAATGTAATATGCCGTTGGCATTAATACGGCCGGCACCATAGTAGGAGTTAACTCAAAAGCAATCGTCAAAATGGCGCAAATAGTTATAGTTAAAAATATTTTAATCTGTTGCGTATAAACATCATTTACTGGAGTCAACATAATAAGAACTCCGACCAGAATCATGATAGCCCATTTTACGATAGTTTTTTTATCCATAATCTGTTTGCTAACTATATTTTCTCCCATAAATCTCCCTCCTGTACTAAATAAAAATAAAACTTCATTTATTGTTGGGCCTTTTTATATGCAATGCACAAATCAGAGACAACACCATCTCACAACTTAACAATAAAATCACCGATAAATAAGACCCCATTTTATCGTAAACTATTGCCGCAATAATGCTGCCAAATGAAGAAATCAATACATTTAAATTAATAATAGAAAAATTAAGCGGATAATATTTAGTTCCAAAAAAATCGTTAATAAAAACTGAATTTAACGCCGCTAATCCTGCAAAAGACAATCCACCAGCAATAAATCCTGTCACAATGCAAACTATATTTTTCGCATAAATTCCTAGATACAGCATACTAACATTCAAAGCAAATACTATTTCGATGGCGATAAATGTAATTTTATATTGAAATTTATCATACACGAAACCCCAAATGATTCGTCCTATTCCATTACAAATAGATATAAGACCTACCAATGTGGCTGCAGTATCAGCATTGATATGCAACGCTGCTTCCATTAAAATACCATTTGCATGTGATAATAGAATATATCCTGAGGAAGCTAACAAAATTGCCCAAAGGAAATATGTCCAAAAAACATAAGTATGCAGCATTTCTCCTGTTGTCATATCTGTAGTTTGTGTGTAACTTTCCAATTCTATTACTTGATATGATTCTACAGATTTTTCTTCTAATACGACTCCTGCCAATATAAATGCCAAGAGAATTGCGCCAGCAAAAAGCTGAAATATTCCATGCCAATCTAATATCATACTGGAAAGGATTGCCTGATAAAGTTTTCCCATCACAAAACTGCCAAAACCAAAGCCCATAAGCAGGATTCCTGAAACAACACCTCTATTGGCTTCAAAACAATTTGTCACAGTACTCATTACCGTATTGTACGCTAGCCCTATCGCAAAACCACTTAATATTCCAAATCCACTGTATAAAGATAGGATATTATCTGTTGTCTGGGCTGTAAGCAACATTCCAGCACAGCCCAATATTGCAGCTGTCAGCATAGTAAAACGGATAGAACATTTTGAAGCAATAAGGCCGCGCAAAAAACCACCAACACAGAATGACAATGTACAGAGTGTAAAAGTAAAAGAAATCTGACTTAATGTCCAGTCCTTGAACTCTGCAATCATTGGCACTGATAACGTACTCCAGGCGTAAATTACACCACCTAAAAGCAATACCATGACTCCAACCGCAATATAACTATACTGTTTCACAGAAGCTCTTTCTTCCTTGTAAAATTTCATCGCAATCACGCACTAAATACCAAGACCAGCTTCATAGGCTTCCCGCAAGTTGTATAATCCGTTTTTAACTTTTTTCGCATCGCCTACAGTAATGACCTCTCCTTTATATTGGCTCAATAACTCATCCGTTTCATGATTCGGTCTGAATCCTGCTGCAATAATAATGGAATCCACATTGTGCAAAGAGACTTCTCCATTCAGCGTTTTCAACTTTACGACATCTGCCGTAACTTCATCTACAGAAGCAGAAGTGTAAATATCTACTCCAAATTTATCTAAATTTTTTAACAAAAAGCTATTTGGTGCCGCCTCACCGTCCTTGGCTATCTGCGACAGCACTTCCACTAAAGTGACTTTTACACCGTGATATCCCAAATATTCAGCTGTTTCTGCACCTACTAGGCCACCACCAATAATCAAAACATTCTTCCCCGTCTCAACTTTTCCCAACAAAACATCGCTGGCTAGAAGATATTCATTCAAGCCTGTAATTGACGGAACAAATGGAGTTCCACCTGTCGCCACTACAATAGTATCTGGTTGTTCCTGCATAAGCAGCTCTTCTGTTAAGGTCAGTCCACAACGTACATGAATACCATATTTTTTCAGTTGATATTGCTGTCTTGCTACCAAAGTTGCAAATTCTGTTTTTGCCAAAGGTACTGCTGCTGCATTCCACTGGCCCCCTATACAATCGTTCTTTTCAAAAATCGTAACGGCATGACCTTTTTTTGCTGCTACAAGTGCTACCTCGCAACCACTAATACCGCCGCCCAACACAAATACTTTTTTCCGTACATCCGCAGGTCGTATCTGATATTGTTCTTCCCCTTCATGACCTAAACTCGGATTTACCAAACAACATAACACATTGCCACGTGCCTTTTCTCCTATGCAGCCTTGTGTACAAGCAATACACTGAACAATATCCTCAAATTCTCCTCTTTGTGCTTTATTGGGCAATTCAGGATCTGCCAACGAAGCACGACCCATAGCCACCATATCCATTTTGCCACTTTCCAAAATTGATTCTGCCAGTAATGGATCGTTGATACGGCCTACCCCAATGACCGGAATTTTTACTATTTTTTTTATCGCCTCCGCATGTTCTACCGCAAATGCTTGCGAAACAGCCGACGGTGGAATAATATATGGGACACCATGTTGGCTACAATTCAGGATATCAACACCAGCTTCTTCTAACAGCTTCGCAAATACTTTTGTTTCTTCCAACGTTAAGCCACCGTCAAAATATTCCTTCGTCGTTAATCGGAAAGAAATAGGAAATTCCTCACCTACTTCATCTCTAATCATTCGAACTGTTTCAATTGCCATACGACAACGATTGTATAAACTGCCCCCATAAGAATCACTTCTTTTGTTTGTAACGGATGAAAAAAACTGATTGATTAAATAACCATGTGCTCCATGTATTTCAACCCCATCAAAACCCGCTTTTTTAACATTTGCTGCACACTGCGCATATTGTGTTTCAATCGTTTTAATTTCTTCCACTGTCAACACATGTGGGAGTTCTTTCAACATTGCATGTTTCACTGCTGACACTGCTACCGGCTGAACGCCATACAACTGACGATTTGCCTGTAATCCCGAGTGATATATTTGTGCAAAAATTTTACCACCAGCAGCATGAACCCTTCTTGTTAGCTCACTATGACTCCTAATATGTTCTTCAGTAAATAAACCAGGTAATATCGCTGAAGCGCCTACATTAGGAGCAATACGGTAATCTTCCGCAATAATCAGACCCCAACCACCTCGCGCTTTTTTCTCATGGTAAGCAATATATTGTTCTGTTGCAAAACCATCTTTTGTACAATACTTACTCACCATAGCTGGTACAACAAAGCGATTTTTCAAAGTGACTCCTTTTATTGTGATTGGCTCAAAAACCTTTTCTAACATAATACCTTCTCCCTTTGGTTGTCTTCCTATACCATCATTCACTTTAATTCTAAAAATGCAGATGTATTTCGATAGAAAATATTTTCCCAAACATCTTCACAGAAGCTCTTTTTATAAATATTCACCGCTTCACTTAACGGGTTCAATGGATATGCAGAACCAAAACAAATCTGATTTTTACATGCATAATTTCCCGCCACAATAAAATCTTGTGCTGCTGGAGAATTAATGATATACAAATCAATGCCCAAATAAATATTAGGGTGATTAATTGCTAGAACACAATGTTCCGCCGAACGGGGAAACCCAGCATGCCCTAAAAACATCCTCAGTTTTGGAAATACTTTTACCACATTTTCAATGATTTGTGGTTCGTACACTTCCGGTCTTGCACACAATCCGCCCCAAGTTACATAAACGGGAATATTTTCTTTCTCACATTTTTCATAAATCGGAAAATAATCCTCCTTATCAAAACGCCAGGGAATTGGGTCCAAGCCCGGTTCAAAATTTACACCTACAAAATTTCCATTTATCACATATTGCTCTATTTCATTTAACGTTTCTTGAATCCCAATTGTAATATCCAACCCCGCAAATCCAACAAATTTTCCTGGATATTGCTCATTTAGTAACGTAAAATCTTCATTCTTCATGCCACGACCTTGCGATCTTCTAATCGGTGTAAGACCACAGACAATATTTTCTGCTTCCATTTCCCGAATCACCATGTCCATTGACTTTTCTTTAGCGGAATCTGGATAATTTCTACCAAATTTTTTGCAAAGCGGTTCCGCATATCCAGGGTCAAATAATCTACCGGCACCGATAGAACCAAATGGAGGTCTCAAACGTCCATCAATAATTCTCATATATTATGCACCTCTTTTAATAGAATGATTATTTTCGAAAATTTGCTTTTATTGGCCAACTTATTAAGCAAAAATTTTAATCTTATCCAGAAAGATAAGAGTCAAGAAAAATTGTCCTGAAGCTTCAAAACTTTTTTTACTTACAAAAATATTATATGGTTTTATTTATAATTTGCATAGAATTCATTTATTTCTATTTTTATGTTTCTGCAACTTTTGGTTTCCAAATTAATAATCAACTAAACAAAAAAAATCCTTAACAATGGTTTCCACTGTCAAGGATATTCATCATCGCTTATCATCCTAATTTATTTTACAATGTATTCATCTAAATGTTTGATAAACACCCTAACAATCTCAGAAGGTGTATCACTTGTAACATATCCTAAATAATGTATAATTTCATCTTTCACATCTATCTTTGCTATCATGTCAATATCATGATAAAACAACGAATTTCGCATCCCAGCTATGTCACATAAACGCCCAATTCCTTTATTTTCTACCATACTATTTAGAAATACTTCATAAGAAGTTGTCGCTATATCCTGCAAATTATAGCCATAGGTTTCAAAATTATCAATATCAGAAAAACGTACAGCAGGTTCATTCAATAACATTTTGACAGAAACATTCTTCATATTTGCAAACTCAGATTTTTTACTGCAATAAAATTCTAGTCTGCTTTCCCGTATTTTGTGCAAAATACAACCTGATTTTCTTACATTTTCTAATACAACACTGTAATCTTCTATTGGAAAACTAACTAATCCAATAAAATTATCTTTTTTTGTTATCCTATCTATCACTGTCAAAAACTTCTTCACACCACAATTTTCATGCTTAATACACACGTTAGGAACTTCTTGTCGGAAATTATCAATAATACTCGGCAGTATAGACATGGAAAATATCATACTGGAGTAAATATATAACTCCCCAGTTAACATATTTTGAGGGTAAAAGGTAATTTGTTCAAGCTTCGTGAGCATTCGATTATATTCTTTTAATATCCTTCTTGCGCCTTCAATTACCGCTTCTCCCTCTTGGGTAAACATGCAAAATTTTGATGAACGGTCAAGAATATCTACACCTAATTCAATTTCTAAACTTTTAATTGACTTTCCTAGGGCTTGATGGGAAATATATAGATTCTTAGCGGCTTCGTTTAAACTTTTTTTCTCTTTCAGCATGATCAAATATTCAAGTTGTTCAATCCGCATAATACCCCTTCTTTTCATCTTAATAATGACTATTTCTATAGGATGCTATAAAAAACCTTTTTTTGATAGAAAAAGAATATCTACAGATTTTTGATTTTTATTTTCATTATCCGGAATTATCTTTTCTTTAAAATTCACCTTTCCACCAACCTATTTATCCCGCAGTGACCTTTGGCGTACGGTACAACCGTCCGGCAATCAACTGACAAAAAAGCTGCCCCTCCTGCACATGCAGCTTTAACATCACCGCCTCCGAAAGTTCCCTGCATGCTGCCCAAAGCTGCTCCTGCTCCAAATCGCAAATATCGGCCAACTGCTGAAAGGAAATCTGCGGATAACAGGCCCGGCTTTGATTTTGCAGATAAGCGTAAAAATCCATCCATAACATGATGGCCTGCTTGCTCAATTGGAAGCGGGCCGATTTTTGCAAAAACCAAATCATGGTTTGTTCGTTCATGGCATTCTCCCCTCTCCGAAAAAATTTCTATGACTTCTTGTTCTCACTATAGCATAATTTACAGTATCTGTAAATAGACATAATTTGTTTTATTTTGTCGAAATATACAAAAACATTTTTTGCAGTCAATTTATTTGCTATATCTTTTTATGATTGACAATAGCTAATTTAGGTGATATTATTTAAACATAATCAATTGGCCATTGATCATACAAAAACAAATTATCATTTTCTGGGAGGTCTTACAATGGGAAAAATTCTTATCGCTTACTGGAGTGGCACTGGCCACACAGAAGCCATGATGAGTGCAATCGCGGACGGAATCAAAGAAGCAGGTGCGGAAGTAGATATCATGGGGCCTGGCGAATACGATGCAGCGCAAGCTGCCGCCTATGACAAACTGGTGCTGGGCTGCCCGGCTATGGGCGACGAACAATTAGAAGAAGACGATTTTGAACCATTCTTCTCTGCGCTGGAAAGCAAATTGTCCGGAAAAAAAGTAGGTCTGTTCGGCTCCTTTGACTGGAACGAAGGACAATGGATTGTAGACTGGGGCTATCGGGTCAGCAACAGAGGCGGTCAGTTGCTGGATGACGGTTTAGCCATTAAGGCTTCCTCCGATGTGAATGTAGACCAGGTCTGCAAGGAATGGGGCAAAAAGGTAGTTGCCTTCTAACATGCGCCGTCGGCGTAAAAAATGATACTTATCAAAAAAAGAGACTGTTGCTGGAAGGAACCTATCCTTCTGCACAGTCTCTTCGCTTTTCCGTCAGAAAACCTTATTATTTAGAAAACCTATTATTCGGCCAGCTTGGCTCTGGCTTCGTCCACCAGGCTTTGCAATTCTTCCAGTTCTTTTTTCAGTGTGTCCATTTGCTGCTGCAGCTCTTTCACCTTCGCCTGCAGTTCTGGATTTTCCGGGTCGCTCTTCAATTTTTCATCATAACTGTCCAATTCCTTCTGCAAATCCTCCATAGTGTCCATCACATCGTCCAGCGCTTCCTGATAAAATTGAGCCTGCTTCTGTAGCTGCTCCAAGCTCTCCGTAACATTGCGGTTGGTCTGCATGCCCTTTTCCAAAGCGTTGTCCGCCATCTCTAAGCCCTCTTCCAAGCTATAGGCGGCAATTCCATCGTCAGGGTCTGCCGAAGTTGCCGACGGCGTCTGGGGTGCCCCAACATGGAACCCGTCGTTGCTGTCGGAAAAAACTGTTTCCGCTTGATTGGCCCCAAGTGGCTCCTGCACTGTCTGCTGCTGAGGTTGCTGCGCCTCCGATTTTACCGGCGCCATTTTCTTTGCTTTGTCCGTTTGTTCCGCAGAAGCCTCCTGCTGGGCGCTGCGATCCTGCGCCACCGCTTCGCTGGACTCCATCCCCTCTGCCGCCATTGTATCGTCAATCTGCTTTTGCTGCGTCATCAGCCCATCATTGGCCGACTGGGTGACATCATGGCCAAATTGAGCCTGCACCACTGGAATGCAACACAACACCAGCACCGCCGCCGCTGCCGCCGACATCCACTTTTTCTTTTTCACAAACAACGAAATGACATTGCGTTTCTTTTTATTTTCAGAAGCTGTTCGCTGTTCCTGCCGCAGCCGCTCCATCGTTCTTTCATGGAATCCGACAGGCGGCTCCAGCTCAGCCTCCGCCCACTGAGCCAGCAGCGCGTCCAACGCTTCATCATTGACCGGCTTGCTGCTTATTTCTTTGTCGTCTGCCACTGTTTTGACTCCCTTCCCGTTTTCTATCTGCTAAAATCTGTTCCTTTAAATAACTTCTAGCCCGTGATATGCGGGATTTCACCGTTCCCAAGGAGCAGGACAGTTGAGCGGCAATTTCCTCATAGCTGTAGCCCTCCAGCTCCCGCAGCACCAACACAATGCGATATTCCTCCCGCATCTGCTCCAGCATGGACTGCACATAGTGTACCGTCTCCTGCCGCACCGTATGCTCCTCCGGCGTATCGCCTTCGGCGGCCAGCTCCTTTTGCACGCTGCCTTCCTCCAGCTCTACCTCTTCATCCAGAGAAGTGACCTGAATGCGCTTACGCTTGCGCAATTCATCCAAACATTTATTGGCCGTAATGCGGCCAATCCAGGTGCCAAAGGACGCCTCGCCGCGAAAGCTGCCGATAGACTGATAAGCCTTAATCAGCGCCTCCTGGGCCAAATCACTGGCATCCTCATGGTTCCCCATATATTTATATGCAATGGTGTAGACCTTTTTTTCATACCGCAAAAGCAGTTGTTCAAAAGCATCTAAATCACCCTGCTGACTCCGTTGAATCAGTTCTGTTTCTTCCACGCCGGCTCCTCCTTTATCCGGTAATTCATAGACGCAATTACTCCTGAGAAAGTTCCCCATTTTTATCCCAGCCGGTCAGTTTTCTTGCCCGTCGCAGCGTATCGCCGCCGTACCTGCCATTAATCTGATCCACAACCTTGTTCAATTGCTGATATTTTTCTACTGCAGCAGTGTCGGCAAACAACTCCTGCTGCTCTACAATCTGCTGTTCTTTTTTCAAATTGGATACCGTCACGCCAATCAGCCGCACCGCCGTGCCGTCTTGATAATGCTGGTCCATCAACCGCCGCACCGCCTCAAACACCGGCTCAAAGCTGGCCGTATATCGCTCCAGCGTTACCGCGCGGCTGATGCTGCGAAAGTCGGGATAACGAATTTTGATAGACACCGTTTTGCCCTTTAAGCCGCTGCTGCGCAGGGTATGACAAACATCGTCGGTTAACGTAAACAAAATGGTTTCCAACACATAGCCGTCGCTGATATCCCGGGGAAAGGTGGTTTCCCGTCCCACCGATTTGCTCTCCCGCACCGGCTCCACCGTCCGCCCATCGACGCCATTGGCCAGTTGATGCATCAAAAGGCCCTGTTTACCCAGCAAATGCTCCAACAGCCCCGCGTCCATCACAGCCAGCTTACCAATGGTGGTAACGCCCATCCGCTCCAAAAGCTGCGCCGTTTTGTTGCCCACGCCCATCATACGGCGGATAGACAGCGGCCATACCTTTTGCTGCAGCTCCTCCGGCAAAATCTGATAAAACCCGTCGGGCTTATCCAAGTCGGAAGCCAGCTTAGCTAAAAATTTATTATACGACAAACCTACCGACGCCGTCAAATCTAACTCTTGCCTGATAATCCTTTTAATCTGCCAGCCGATTTGCTCCGCTTCTCCGAACAGCTTTTGGCTGCCGGTGACATCTAAAAAGGCTTCATCCACTGAGATAGCTTCCACCTCCGGCGTAAAGCGCTGAAAAATTTCCATAATCTGACGAGACACCGCCCGGTATTTTTTCATATCCACCGGCAAATAAATGCCGTCAGGACAGCGGCGCACCGCCTCCGCCATGGACATGGCCGAGTGAACGCCGAATTTACGAGCTTCATAAGAGGCGGTAGAAACCACGCCGCGGCTCTCTTTGCTGCCGCCCACAATAACCGGCTTGCCCTGCAACGCAGGATTGTCCCGCTGTTCGATGGCTGCAAAAAAAGCGTCCATATCCACATGTATGATTGCCGGTTTCATAAGCCCACCTCTTTTTTCTGCGATTGCAATTAGTATAGCACAGAGCAACCGTTCTGTGCTATACTAATTGCAAGGTTTCTTTTTATTTCTTTCATACTCATCAAATAAACGGAGGGATTTTTTATGGACGCAATGCAAACCCTACAACAATACATCGACCAGAGCAATCGCATTGTCTTTTTCGGCGGCGCCGGCGTTTCCACCGAAAGCGGCATCAAGGATTTTCGCGGCGTAGACGGCCTGTATCATCTCAAATACAAATACAATCCGGAGACCATTTTAAGCCATAGCTTTTTTCTGCGCCATCCAGAGGATTTCTATGAATTTTATCAGGATAAAATCGTGCAGCCCACGCTGGCTGCCCAACCCAATGCAGCCCACCGCACGCTGGCCCGTCTGGAAGAACTGGGCAAGCTGACTGCCGTTATCACCCAAAACATCGACGGTCTGCACCAGATGGCCGGCAGCCGCAACGTGCTGGAACTGCACGGCACCATTCACCGCAACTACTGTATGCAGTGCGGGCAAGCATATCCGCTGGAGGCTGTAAGCCAGGCCGACGGCGTGCCCCATTGCCAATGCGGCGGTATCATCAAGCCCGATGTGGTGCTGTATGAAGAACCGCTGAACGATATCGTTATCGGCAAAACCATTCAGGCTATCAGCCAAGCCGATTTGCTCATCGTGGGCGGCACCTCGCTGACCGTATATCCCGCCGCCAGCTTCTTGGATTTTTACCAGGGCAGCCGTCTGGTGGTTATCAATTTAGACGTCACCAGCTATGACAGCAAAGCGGCGCTGACCATCAACGGCAAAATCGGAGAAGTACTGGGACAACTGAAGCTGTAAAGCTTTTGATTTTATTTGCTACACTTCGATTTTTTCTTTTTGCTATTCTTTGCCTATCCATTTTTTGCTATTCTTTGCCTATCCATTTTTTGCTATTCTTTGCCTATCCTGCCCAATATGGACGCCGACTTGCCTGTCTTTAGCTTTGTGGACTACGTCCACCGCCTAAAGACAGCCTG
>CABQBF010000003.1 GCA_902462325.1 uncultured Peptococcaceae bacterium | reverse complement strand
GGCAACACAAAAATTTTATATTTTTTTCATTGTCTACTTGACGGGTAGCACACCATGGCGCCATGTCCTTTTTTTGCGCATGAAAAAATTGAAGCGCGATAGTTTAAAGAGTTTTTTTCATACAAACAGCCTCTGTATCATTTTGATAAGGGCCGTAATTTTCAATTTCAAGATAACCGTTGCTGCGATATAAATGCATGGCTGATGTCAATAATTCGCCCGATTCTAATAGCATACAGGTGTAGTCATTCGCTTTTGCCAACGCCTCAATTTTTTGCAGCAAAAATTTTCCCCAACCTTTACCACGGTAAGAGGGCAGTAAGAAAATACGCTTTAATTCGGCGCAAGCGGTGTTATATTCTTTAAAACTAGCGCAACCAACGGGAGTATTGCCATCCTATGGAAGAATGACATGATGGATGTCGTCTAATTGGTTATACGGGATGTAGTGGGCGCGATTTTCTTCGCCGTTTACAATATTGTTTAAATAGCAATCAAGCTGATGGCAGAGAGAAATAAAATCAGGATTTTTACCGTCTGTGTAATACTGGCGCATAAAAATCATCCTTTTTGATAAAACAATTTTTTATTGAAAAAGCTGATTTAACTTTTCTTCCAACTGCTCTGCCCATTGGTCAGCATTCTTTTCTACGTCTACGCCCCAACGGTCCAGATTACGGGTAAGCAGTTCTTCTGCGGCGGATATTTTTTTCTTTACGTCTTCCGAAAAATTATCGCTGCCTAGATTTCCTATTAGAGTATTGCAGAGCGAATCGTCCAGTTGAATTTGCCAGTTGTTATCTATTTTTTTCAATGTAATCGAGATATTTGTAGTGAAATCGCCGGTGCAATTTTGCAGATAGGGCAATAAATTTTCTGGGCTGTTACGAGCTTCGCCAATGGTGCTGTGAATAAGAGATGTCAAATTGGGATTACTTTTCTGATTGTTGTTAATATTTTGAATTAAATCGGCCACATAAATGCCCACTGCATTGGAAAAATCTTTATTGTGAATGGTCACGCTGGCTGTGGCAATATCGTCTTCAATTTGTACAGAATTAATTTCCCAGGAAAGATCCGCTACCAGTTCCTGTGCCAGCAGTTTGTTGCTTTCCAACTGTTTTTTACGAAAGAGATCGCTGAACAACTGATAACTGGTTCCAACCTTGTTGTTGGTGCAGGCGTTAAAGGTAGCCATATCCAAATCCTTTAATGCCCAAAATGCAGTATCAATTGTTTCTTCTGGCGTTTGAACTGGTCTGTTCTGACCGCCACAGCCTGTCAGCAGCAGCGCGCAAATCAGCGATAAGCTAATGGCGTAAGTAATCCGTTTCATAAGACGGTCTCCTTCCTGTGTTATTCACAAACACAATAACATTACCTCCTATTGTAGCAGAAAATCGGGCTGATGAAAATTTTTTTCCGTCAAAAAAATGTGAAGAAATTGTGAAGATATAGCGATTTTACGTTGTTGTTGTATATTCTATTGTGTAATGATAAAATGAATATGAAAAATATCTGTGAGGCGGGGTTGTTATGAAGAAAAAATTTCCATATTTATTAGGCGTTGTCGTTTTGTGCTGCGTTTTGTTGATAGTTTTTTTGCTGTTATTTGGCAATCCGTTGGTTGCTTGGCATAATCATCAATTGAAGGCTGCGCTGCAGCAGTTGCCGGAGGGTACTGTGATATTAGAAGAAGCAGTACCGTTTGCGTGGGATACGGTGTATAGCTTTGATCCCTATACATCACGGGCAGAGATGGAAAGCGTGATGCATTTGAAAAGCGCTTCCATTCGGGAGAGCGTCAGTGAAGAACAGCGCAGTATGATCTTTACCAAAGGAGATAAAGTCGTATGTAGTGTTTGTAATCCGACAGGCTATGATATTTGGGGCATTCCCACCTATACGGTGTACCGATATTCTTCTGATGAATCGCGACAGGGACAGTATTCATTTTTGCAAAACGGCAGAAATGCTCAATTTGCAGTGAACCACGAAGATGGATGTGTAAAGCTGCGTTATATTGACCAGGAAATATCGGAAGCGGAAAAAATGGATATGCAAATTTTTCAATATAAAAATTTGCAGTTGGGTATCACCAAGGTTTATGATGTGCGTACAGATACTTGGAGTGATGATATGGGGGATACATGGGAATATCCTGTTTATACTTGCGCACCCGGCGCAAACATAATCGTTTTAAATGCAGATATGGTTGACGGCGCCTATTGTGAAGATGGTTTGCCGCACGGTCAGTGGAAGATTTATCAATCGGCAGTCGATTACAGTTGGGAAGAACGAATTGAAATTTTGGATGATATGGAGCCTTTCATGATTACGGAAAACACAACAGGTATTGGTGCAGAAGGTGTGTATGTGCTGTGTTTTGAGATGGCGCAGAAATAAAATTGCGAATATATTAATCCACAAGTGAAGTAACGAAAAACAGACCAGAAATCCGTTTTGATTTCTGGTCTGTTTTCGTTTAGCCGGCAAACTTCTGCCAATAGCCCATCACAAAGATAAAGAGGATAATCAACGGTAGAATATAGCTTACGTAGAAGCGAATTGCTTTTGGAAACTTGTTATCTATTTTTCAGCGCAGGATAATAGCACTGTTGCCTGAAAGTGTTTTTGTGCGGTATCATAACAGCATTTGGCAATGACCGCCTTATTTTTGTAACTCAATTAGTACGTTTTGTACGTTGTAGTCGCATTACTTTACAGATGTCTGCCTTGGTGGGATGCCGTTTTTCATAACAGGCGTTATGTCACTGCTATTAATGAGTATAATAGTGCCGTATGTTAATAAAAGTTGTGTCAATTCTATTTTCCAAAACAATAAATTGAGCATAACGGCTATTAAACAGACACCCAATAAAATAGCTACGGCCTATTTATTAATCTATAATGTCGGGAGAGCCGCCGTTTTCATCATGGAAAGTATCCTCTTGTTTAATTTTAGCAGGATGGCGCCATTGCAGCCAATTGTGTTGTGTTTGTAAGGCAGTTCCTATAAAAAGAAAAAACATGAAACATAGAGCGCTCAGGTATTTTATTCTATTTACGGAGCTAAAATAATATCCTTCCAATAAAAGTTTACCAAAGAATGCCAGCGTAAATTCTGCAATGAGAGAGATAAGCAAGCAAAGCCAAAACTTCATACGGAAATTTTGACTATTTTTCTGCAATACATAGAAAACCAATGAGATTAGCATGGCAAATACATAGAAAAACAATACAAGCGGATTTTTTTGCGCAAAGGGAGACCAAGTCCATACCGTAAACAAAGCAATAAATATGGGAAACAGCAGAGCGTAGAGCAAGGGTAGTGCTAAACGTAAAGAAAAAGGTGGATTTTCCGTTTGTTTCTCGTCAGCCACTTCTAGTTCCTCTTGCAAAGCTTCCTGCTTCGCTTTTTCCCAGGATATAGCCAGTTTGGAGCCAAGTCTACGCAGGTTTTGGAAGAAGGGCTCCCATTTCGCCTGATAAATGATAAAACTGGTGCCAATAAGCATAAATAGGATGATTGCGAATATCAAGATTTCCATGGAAGATCGTCTCCTTACCTGTTGTAAAATTTTTTGTCGTGTTGTTGTATCGTAAGAAGTCATAACTGTTATAGCTTCTGCAAAAGTGACTGTCATCATTGCACTCGTTCTAATTGTTCTAATAACAAATCGCATACTTCTGGATAAAGTTGTTGTTGTTTGCATGCTTTCAATAAAAATTGGGGGCTGATTTCTTTGTCTGGGAATAGCACTTGTATATAGTCTGTAAATTGTGCTCCAAATTGTTCAAGAGGAACAGATGTATCGAAGGGAATGGGTTCATTGCCTACGGTATAAATAATTTCGGGAATATTTCTGTTGTTCAATTTGTCACTAATTTTTCCCAATGTTTTTAAAATTTTTGCGGTTTCTGTTTCAGAAAAATTAAAATCAATTGCACATTGAAAGAATGTATAATTTATATCATGCGGCAACATCATCAAAAGCAATTTCATATGATAATGTAATTTTTCTACTTCCTCTTGCAGTTTTTCATTTTGTTTTACAGTCATTTTTTTCAGCCTTTCTAAAAAAGTTTTTATTGCAATAGCTTCTACAAAAGTGGTCGATTTTCCTGTAAAAGTGGTAGCTTTACAAGTTCATTATGCGTGCTTTAAGTTGTTGATATTTGCGGCGGGACATGGGCAGTTGATGTTGAGATGCTTCTATTGCAAAATGCTTTTCCACAGGGCACAGGGTTCTTGCTGCACTGTTTGTTCATCATCCCAGATGGCGACATTCCACATAGAAGTTCCTCCGATTTGTCGTATTACAGTGATTATAGCAAAAGAGAGGAAAATCGTCATCTATGATGAATAAAACTGCAGAGGGGGATAGGGATATAGCAAAACAATAACAAAACAGACCAGAAATCGGCTTTGATTTCTGGTCTGTTTTTTGTTTAGCCGGCAAATTTCTGCCAATAGCCCATTACAAAGATAAAAAGGATAATCAGCGGCAGGATATAGCTTACATAGAAGCGAATTGCTTTTGGAAATTTGATCCCAGAGCCGGTATCGGCTTCAGCGATAAAGTTATCCCAGCCCCAGCCGTATCTGCTGGTGCAGAATAACAGATAGAGCAGACTGCCCAATGGCAGCAGATTGTTGGATACAATGAAATCTTCCAAATCCTGAATGGTGGAGCCGTCGCCTAATGGCGCAAAGTCGCTCCATAAGTTGAAGCCCAGCACGCAGGGCATGGATAGGATGATAATCAGAATGACGTTGAAGATAACAGCTTTTTTGCGATCCCAGCCCCATAAATCCATGGCAAAGCTGATAATATTTTCAAATACAGCAATGATGGTGGACAAAGCCGCAAAGCTCATGAAGATGAAGAATAGCGTTCCCCACAGTTGTCCGCCGGCCATCTGATTAAAAATATTAGGCAGTGTCACAAACACCAATCCCGGCCCCTGTCCAGCGTCGATACCAAAGGCAAAGCTGGCAGGAATGATGGCTAAGCCCGCCAGCAGAGCCACCAGTGTATCCAGCGCGCAAATGCTGATGGTTTCACCGGTTAAAGAGCGGTCTTTGCTGATATAGCTGCCAAAGATGGCCATAGCGCCAATTCCTAAGCTCAGAGTGAAAAACGCCTGCCCCATAGCGGCAAAAATAACTTCGCCCATGCCTGCTTCCACCATACGTGAAAAATCGGGAATTAAATAAAAGGCAATACCTGCGCTTGCACCGGGCAGCGTAACGCTGCGGATACACAGCGCAATCAAAATGATAAACAGGCAGCTCATCATAGCTTTGGTGATGTGTTCTACGCCGTTTTGCAAGCCCATGCTGCACACCAAAAAGCCGATAAGCACCGTCACAATCATCCATGCGGTCATGTAACCGGGCTGCGCCAGCATACTGTTAAACACGCCGCCTACTTCATCGGGCGTTAAGCCGTTAAATTCGCCAGTTAACATTTTGAGTACATACGCCAGCATCCAACCGCCTACTGTGGTGTAAAACATCATCAGCAGATAATTGCCTGCCATTGCGGCATAGCCAGTGAGATGCCATTTACTGCCCTTAGGCTCCAGAACATGAAAGCTGCGTGCCGCCGATTTCTGACTGGCGCGGCCTACCGCAAATTCCATAACCATAATGGGCATACCAAGAATGACAAGAAATAATAGATAAATTAAAACGAACGCTGCGCCGCCATATTGTCCAGTAATGAACGGAAATCGCCATACATTACCCAGTCCGATGGCACAGCCTGCTGAAATGAGAATAAATCCCAAGCGGGAAGAAAACCGTTCGCGTTTCTCCATTACAGCAAAGCCCTCCTCTTATTGAATTGAATTTTGTATACTGTATCAGAATAGCACAGGGATAAGAAGCGTGTCAATGAAAGTCTGCTTATCCAAGCAAAAAAGAGGCTACCCTTTAAATTAAATAAATGCTAATAAGTTTGTCTCTAAGAATGCGCAAGTGCGAATTTTAGTCTTGGCAACTTTTCATGACGTGTCTATCAATTAGTCGAAAGTGGCGGTGGATTTATTTGTTTATGTCTGCTATACTTTTGTTCGAAAGTATTTTATTTGTAATACGCGAAGTTTGTAGGAAATTTTATAGAAAAGCAGGTAAAAGGAGATTTATTGTGTGAATAAAAATAATAGTTTTAATATCCCAGTTCCTCTTGTCAATAAAAAGGAAACAGAAGCATTAGATGTTTTGACAGAAAAGTATAATAAACTTATCGAGCCTAGTAAGATTACTAAGTTAAGTACAAAGGCCGGACAATTTCTCCCTGAAAAATTAAGGGAAGTAGGTCATGATATTAGCTTAAACATATCGGAGCAAGAATTATACGCTCAAATGATGAATGTCATTTCAAATGGTTTTAAGGTACTTGAAGAACAAGCGGCAAGATTTTCTATTAGTGAAAGACAAATATTAAACAAAATAAATCAATGTTCCGTAAGTTATAAAATAAACAAATTAGACGAAATATGTTTGGTACGAAGTTATGATTTGGAAAAACTGGTTAGCAAATATAAAGGAAAAAACATCTTTACAGCAGCGGTAGAAGGTGGTGGAACTGGTGCATTTGGATTTTGGGGGCTACCGGCTAATATTGTGTTAAGTACTTTTTTGTATTTTCGAGCAGTTCAATCAATCGCAATGTTCTATGGATATGATGTAAAAAATGACAGTGCAGAATTAGTCATTGCAAGCGAGGTGTTTACTAACGCATTAAGTCCCGCTAACAATGACGTAAACAATGAAATGACCAATATGATTGGGAAAGTCATGTTAATGAGTAAAGCTGCGGTTGTAAAGCAGACAGCAAAGAAAACATGGACGGATATGGCGGCACGCGGTGGCATTCCCTTATTGTTAGCACAGATACGGGCATTAGCTAATAAATCTGCGCAAAAAGCACTTCAAAATGTTGGTGCCAAAGGGCTAGAGAATGTTCTTTTCAAAGAAGCTTTTGAACAAATTGGACGCAAGCTAACATTGAAAATGATTAGTAGGGCTGTACCTTTCGTTTCTAGTGCCGTTGGTGCGTTGATTGATACCGCGCAAATGAACAAAGTGCTAGAGTTTGCCAATATATTTTATCAGAAGAGGTTTATTTTGGAGAAGGAAAGTCGGATCTATAATCTATTAGGAAACGAAATTGTAAATGATATGAGTGAAATAAAAGAAGATTTTATAGATATTGAAATCATTGAAGAGGAATAAAAGAGATACAGTGGAATTTTTGATATAATTGTATCAATTTATATATCCGTTCTACGCTGTAGATTTTGAAAGTCTGCTTATTTAAGTAAAAAAAGAGGCTACCCTTTTGGTGCAGCCTCTTTGCGAACTATCTTTATTTTTCTTCTGCTCTGGGAGCAGCAGGCGTTATGTGTTTCTCCAAAATTTTGCAGCCCTTATTGCGGTTTAGCTGACTGCGAATGTACAGCGTTAAGCGTTTGGCCATAGGGTCCGTCGTTTTTAGCACAATGCTGCTGTCGGTTTGCTTATAGCTCTGCACCTGTTCCATCAGCACAATGGCGTCTTGCCCCTTAGCCCGCTCCAGAAAAATCCCTTGCGCGGCGATTAAAATGCTCACAGGCTCTTTTTCATCAATCTCTTTGTGACCGCTGCACTTGCCCAGACAAATCATGCAATCGCGGGAGGTTTTGCGTTTTAGTTCTTTATAAGCAGCTTTTTCATAAAACATAGGCGTTCTCCTAAATTTCTACTAATAGCTCAAAATTTCAAAGCCATCTTCCGTTACCAGCACAAAATGCTCCCATTGTGCCGAATCCTTGCCGTCGATGGTGTAGGCGGTCCAGCCGTTGTCCTTGTCGATAAACAAATCGGACTCTCCGGCGTTAATCATCGGCTCTACGGTAAAGGTCATGCCCGGCACTAACAGACAACCGGTGCCCCGTTGGCCCACATGGGCCACAAAAGGCTCTTCGTGAAACTCGATACCGCAGCCGTGACCGCCAAACTTGGTCACAACCGAATAGCCGTTGGCTTCGGCGTGTTCCTGCACAGCAGCGCCCACATCGCCCAGAAAGCCCCACGGACGGATGGCAGCCAAACCAGCCTCCAAACATTCTCGGGCAACGTCCACTAAGCGCTGACGTTCCGGCGATACCTTCCCGATGGTAAACATACGGGAGGCATCAGAGTAAAAGCCCTTGTAAATGGTGGAAACGTCTACATTAACGATGTCGCCTTCTTTTAAGACGATATCCGACGATGGAATGCCGTGGCAAATTTCGTTGTTGATAGAGGTGCAAACGCTTTTGGGGAAGCCTTCATAGTTGAGCGGCGCAGGAATGGCGCCATGGGCTACCGTAAAGTCATGCACCAGCGTATTGATTTCCTCGGTACACATTCCCACATGGATATGGGCGGCAACATAATCCAACACAGCGGTGTTGATGGCGGAGCTGGCTCGAATGCCTTCCAGCTCTTTTATCGTGCGGATTGCTTCAAAGTCCGGCACTTCAAAGCCTTTCAAAGCATAGGTGGCCACCTTGGCGTCTGCATTGAGATGACATTTTTTATATTTTAATCCGCTGCCGCACCAGCAGGGGTCATTCCGTCCAATATTCATAACACAATCACATTCTTTCTTTTATAATTTCACAGCGGTTCCATTATACAATAAAACAGGAAACAGGGAAAGCACCTGTTTCTTTTTTTCTGGCTATTTATCGTTCAGCCTATGGCAGACGGTTTTTCTCGCCCCATTCGCACATGCCGTCTAAAATCGGGATTAACGATTTTCCCCGCTCTGTTAAACTATATTCCACTTTAGGCGGAATTTGCGGATATTCTTCCCGATGGACCAGTTGGTCGGCTTCCAGCTCTTTGAGAGAAGCACTCAGCGTTTTATAGGAAATACCGCCGATATATTTTTTCATCTCGTTAAACCGCACCACGCCAAATTCCATCAGCGTATACAGAATGGTCATTTTATATTTTCCGCTGATAAGCGATAAGGTGTAGCTGAAGCCGGTGGTTTCCAACGATTCGGCGGAAATACAGCGCGCTTCCATCCAGACACTCTCCTTTGCGTAAGTATATAAAGTGGATGTAAGTATCGCACCAAAATGTGCGTACTTCTCAAACAGTAAATTCTGACTATAATTCTAGTTATAGATGAAAGGCTTGTCAATGCAGAAAGAACATAAAATTTGCATGATTGGAAAGGGGAAGCTTCAAATGGGTAAAAAAATCATCGTATTAAACGGCAGTTCCCGCAAAAGCGGGAACACCTCAGCTTTGGTGCGGGAGTTTGTGCGCGGCGCTGAGCAGGCAGGCAACACCGTAACCGTGTTTGATTTGGACAGTATGCAGATTAACGGCTGCAAAGGCTGTTTTGGCGGCGGAAAAAATCCGGACAGTCCCTGCGTACAAAAGGACGACATGGAAAAAATTTATCCGGCTTACAAAGAAGCCGACGTTTTGGTGTTAGCCTCGCCCTTATATTACTGGACCATAAGCGGACAGCTAAAGACAGCCTTTGACAGACTGTTCGCAGTTGCCGAATGTGACGCCAACTATCGCAATCCGCAAAAAGAAACGGTGCTGCTGATGGCCGCCGAAGGCTACGGCTTTGAAGAAAGCCAATACTGGTATGACCGATTAGAACGGCATTTAGGCTGGAAGAGCTTAGGCAAAGTGCTGTGCGGCGGCGTGATGGAAATTGGCGATATCAAAGGGAGAAAAGAATTGGAGGACGCCTATCGCTTGGGAAATTCCATTCAGTAAGGAGAACTGGCTTCAAATAGAAATAGCTTTGCAAACAAGAGGAACTTGCCCGTTGGCGCAGGTTTCTCTTTTGTTTTGCCGGTTTGATGATGGCTGCCGGGTAAGCATCACAACGCTGGAAAAAGAAAAACATCGACAAAGCAAAGGGCAGATGTTAAACTAAATTTATCGTATAAATTTTGTTGGCAAGGTAAGGAGAAGACTTATGGCATTCTATTTAGTTGATTATGAAAATGTGAATACAGAAGGGCTGCAGGGCGTAGAACAGTTAACGGCAGCCGATGAAGTGATTATCTTTTACAGCGAACACGCGGACCGGTTAACCTTCGATTTGCACCGCCGCTTGAATGAATCGAAAGCGCAAATTCATTATTTTAAAGTAGGGGCTTGCAAAAAGAATGCGCTGGATTTTCAGTTGGTGAGCTATCTGGGATACCTGATTGCGCAGAATTCGGGGCAATCCTTTTATATTATCAGCCATGATACGGGCTTTCAGAGCGTGGTGCGCTTCTGGTCGGAGCAGCAGATTACCGTTGTGCAAACTGGCGAATTACAGCCTGCGCAGCAGCCTGCGCAAGCGCCGAAGGACCCGCTGCAGCAACAGGTGGAGGCGCTTTTTGCCGATGCCGGTTTGGCTGCCGTTGTGTTAGACTGCTTACAGCGCAGCAAAAACAAGCAGGAGCTGCACAATCTG
This sequence comes from uncultured Peptococcaceae bacterium, assembly GCA_902462325.1. Lineage (GTDB taxonomy): Bacteria > Bacillota > Peptococcia > Peptococcales > Peptococcaceae > UBA7185. The sequence continues at coordinate 42,213 of CABQBF010000003.1, read as the reverse complement.
CTGGCGGCTAAGCTGCGCAACGACGGTGTCGGCGATATCTACAAAAAAGTAAAGCATCTTTTATAAGATTATCCAACGGGCAGCCCCTTTGCGGGCTGTCTTTTTTTATGCCGTGATGAAAAAAATTTTAACAGAGCGCGTTGTGTCAAGGAAATGAAATTCATATTTTTACAAATTTTTCTTGCTTTTCTTTTTACTGTACTGTATAATAAAGGAAAAGAAAAAATTTACAAAAAAGGTAGTCTATTTGCAGCCATTTTTTCAGCAAAGGAGAACGGCATGGATCAAAACGAAAGAGAATCTTGTATTGGTAGCTCTATTAGGGGGGTGGACAATACAGCGCAAAGTACTCTCAAGGGGCATTGTATTGCGGGTTTGGACTGGTTTGAGTTTACGCTCTGGGATTTTTCTGTTCCGGCCATCATGGAGCAGCTTCTCAGGTTATCTCCAGAGCAGTTTCAAAAATCACAGGGAAGTTATCATGGGTATTGCACTAAGTATACGCTGGGTGCCGATGGCATGATTACCATTTGGGCCGATGGCGGCGCGCAGCAGGGGGTTCATGTTATCATAACGGGGCGGGGCTGTGCCTATCTGCAAGAAGTGATGCCCTTTTTGGATTTGCTCATGGCGTTGCCCTCTCTGTATGTGCAGGTGACGCGGCTGGATTTGGCTTTGGATGATAAAACCGGAAATTGGTATACCGTGGCCCAGTTGGTTGACCATGCCCGTAGTATGGAAATTATTAGTCAATGGCGTGGCTGCGATGTCAGTATGGGTTATTCTTTGACTAGTGGTGAGAATGATAAAGCAGTAATTTATATAGGTTCTACCCGTTCTGATATGTTTTTGCGGGTGTACGATAAACGGTTGGAACAGAATGCCCGCGGCGTTCATTTGGCAGGATTGCCGGAGCAATGGACCCGCTGGGAGTTTTGTCTGCGCAACGAAAAAGCTCAGGCCGTGATGTATAAATTGCAGCAGGGGAGTTCGCTAAATCAGCTCTTTGCCGATTTGTTGTCGGAGTCTATGCGTATTGTAAAGGCGGACAAGCAACAGACCAACCGCAGCCGCTGGAAGGTGCGGACAAAATGGCTGCGGTTTGTGCCAGCCATTGCCCAAGCCGACGGTCGTTCCGCCTGATAAAACAGGAACAGAAAATTGCAAATGTTTCACGTGAAACATTTTTAAAATTTCAGATTTAAAAATTCAGAGGAGTGGAGAATTATGCAAACCAGAGCGGAAGCCATTGCCTGCTGCCTGCAGCTGCCCGATGTGTACGAGGACTATCCCTTTGCCGATAAAAACTGGACTGTAATGCGGCACCGGCAAAATAAAAAAGCCTATGCCTGGATTTTTGAACGGCAAGGGCATATCTGGATTAACGTCAAATGCGCACCGGGCTGGTTGGAGTTTTGGCGGCAGAAATACGAAGCCGTTATCCCAGCCTATCACTTAAACAAAGACCATTGGAACTCCATCATTCTCAACGGCACCGTAGACGATTCCGATATCCGCGACATGATTGGCGAAAGTTACCGGCTCACCGCGCCGAAAGTGAAGAAGAAATAACAGCGAAGGGCATATTGTCTGCTTGGCCATCGGCAAAGATAGCAGGTATGCTGTTGGAGTTGGACATGGAGCATTCAGGAAGCTAACATGGAAATGCAAGGTGGTTCATGATATAATCAGAATATTAAGGAGGTATTCTATGAGCGTATGTACTTTTATTGCTTCGGATTTCCCTTTAACGAAAGTTGCGCCAGTTCAGGATTATCCGATTGAAATAAACATTGATGATGGAACAATATATGACGGCGGCGCAGATGATAATTATTTTTTGCATTCCTTTGAAGATGTTCAAAACTATACCGACAAGAAGAATGGAGTCTATCTGGAATGGCGCTATACAGAGGGCAGGGCGAAACAAATTATTGAATATATGAAAAATGCCTTGCAGTATACGACTTCCATAGAACTTTGGCATGTGTGGTTAATGGACTATTATGAATTTGAGGACAGACCTGTAATTCATAGACAGACAATTTTCATTGATGAACTTACCGCAAAACATATCAAGGAATTGGATAGTGCAGAGATTTGGAATACTTCCGACAAAATATACCCAAATAGACCATCTTTCTATTGTTTAGAAATAAAGCAATAATGACAACTTCCGGTTTATCGGGGAGTAAAAGGCAGCAAAAAATCGGAAGTTGAGAGGTGATTAATTATGAACATGAAATGGTTGGGTATTCTGGTACTAATTTTTATTGCCGATATGATTCTTCGAAAGAAATTTCCGCAGACATGGGCGCGTGTTCAGTTGCCAATCAATATTGCCGTCAGCGGTTTGAGTCTTATTATGATTGTGTTCACAGTTATCGGTACATATCAGGTTGTTGCCAGTGATATAAATACTGCCAGAAAAGTATTGTTTATTCTGTTTGCGATGGCGTACATTGCTGTCTTTGTGTGGGCGAATTATCGCTTCTGGAGTACGTGGTTTAGAAAATGCAAACATGGTAAATAACTTCCGGTTTATCAGACAGTTGCCGATATCAGATAGCTGCCGTTTGGCTATTTTATGTAACGTATTTAGGAGGTATTTCCATGAAAAAAATATTATTGGCGCTGTTGCTGAGCGCTTTTCTGCTGTCCGGCTGCGGTGCGGGGGATAGTGGGAAATTCCTGTCTGTCAAGACAAATCAGCCCGACGGAAGCACGTCAAATCCAGAACAGATGGAGGACATGAAGCAGGCAGAGAAGGAGGATGTCTCCGGTATCTATACCGATAAACAGGGCACAGTTGACACCTATAGCCGGCTGACCCTTGCTTTACAGGCGGATGGAACCTATGCAGTAGAAATCAGCGTTTACCGCACCACCCAATTGGAGGGTACAGCAGTCTGGGAAGGGAATACGCTCCGTTTTACCAGCGAAGACCCCTATGTGCTGGCGGACATCTTCGTCACTGGCAGCAAGGCGGAAGTGATGATTATCACGGATGCGGCTGAAGTTCTAGCCGGGGATGTCTATTCCTTCCCTGACGGTGCACCGGGGGAGAATTCAGAGCAGACGGAGGAAGATTCCTCCCAACAGAGCCTTTCCGAGAAAATCGCCATGGAGATTTCCTATGCCGAGGAGCGGGAAAAAGAAGTGGAGAAAGAAATAGAGAAAATGCAGGAGGAAGCCGTTACGCAGACGGAGATGAATGAAACCGCCAAAGAGATGTACCAGTTGTGGGACGATACCCTGAACGCTGTGTGGAGACTGCTGGAAGCGAATCTGAACGAAGCGGACATAGAAGTTTTGCGGAAAGAGGAACGGGAGTGGATTGCATCTAAGGACGCGGAGGTGCAGGCCGTCGATCTGGAGAATGGGGGCGGAAGCCTGCAGCCGTTGCTGGAAGCAATGAAAGCGGCAGAATTGACGAAAGCAAGGGTATATGAATTGGCCGAGTACGTAGAGGGAATGTGAACGGCACATAGCGAAAAACGTGAAACGGGAGATTGGCCAGAAAACTTCCAGTTTATCAGGCAGTTGCCGATATCAGATAGCTGCCGTTTTGCTATTTTGAGGAAGTATTTCGAAAAATGTCTTTCAGCGACACAGACTTTTAGCAGCACCAAGGGAAAAAAGGCGCAAAAAAAATTGCAAATGTTTCACGTGAAACATTTGCAATTTATGTTCTTACCGTTTCTTTGATATGGCGTGTACCAGTGCGCCGATGAAGCCGCCCAGGATAGCGGGAACAATCCAGCCCAGGCTGAGATCGTACAGGGGCACCAGCTGCAGCCATTGGCTAAGGATACCCAGCGACAGGCCGTAATTGGCGGCCAACGCTTCTAAGCCGTTGGGAATGCTGATGAGCGCGGTGCCGACTAAAACGCCGATATAAATGGCTTGACGGCCTTGCAGCCATTTGTCTAAAAAGGAGGCGGCCACCAACGCCATCAATATGGGGTAAACCATCAGCAAAATGGGCAATGTGATGCTGATTAATTGGGTCAGGCCAATATTGCTGATGAAAAAGCTGAACACGCAAACGGCGATAATCACTTGATTGTATTCCAGTTTTACATAAGCGCTGCTGAAATAATCGCCGAACGAGGTGGTTAAACCGATAGCGGTTGTTAAACAGGCGAACAGCACCGCAACGCCTAAAATTAGCATCCCCACTGTGCCAAACATGTAATTGGCCACCGCCGATAAGAGCTGGCCGCCGTTGGAAAATTCACCTAGCGCGCTGGAGGTAGCGCCCACGTAAGCTAAAATGCCGTATACCACCGCCAAACCGATAGCGGCCAATAAGCCGGCTAACAGCGTATATTTTACGATGTTGCCTTCTTTTTGGATGCCCATGCCTTCTACATTTTCAATGACAATTAACGCGAAAACACCGGCGGCCAAAGCGTCCAGCGCCTGATAGCCTTCGATTAATCCTTTGAAGAAGGGAATAGCGCTGTAATCGCCTGCCGGCGCGCTCAGCGGGCTGATGGGATGGACGATTGCGCTTAGCCCGATGATGAAAATGGACAGCAGTAAAATCGGCGTTAAAATTTTTCCCACGATATAGACAATTTTTTGCGGATTGGCCGATAAAAAATAGGTCAACGCAAAAAAGATTGCCGTAAATAAAAGGGAAAACAGCGTTGTGTTGGCGCCTTCTCCCAAAAAGGGCAGCAGCGCCAGTTCAAAGGATACGCTGCCTGTGCGGGGAATGGCGAACAAGGGGCCGATTAATAAATAAATCAATGCGGCAAAGAAAGCGGCGAATCGCGAGCCTGCTTTGCCCAATAATTTCAGCAGAGAACGTCCGGCGAACACAACGGCGGCAATGGTGATAAGCGGCAGTCCGACGTCGGTGGTGATATAGCCAGCCAGCGCGGCCCAGACGTTTGTGCCGGCAGCTTGTCCCATGGCCGGTGGGAAAATCATATTTCCAGCACCAAAGAACAGCGCAAAGAGCATCAGAGACAATGACAGCAGTTGGGAAAAGGACAATTTTTCTTTCATGACTTCCTCCTGTATACTGTATTATTACAGAACTACGAAAAAAAGCTGTTTTCGCACAGCCAACGCTATCATTCTATCACAAATAGTATGGGGAAACAACAAGGAAATTGCCGATATGCAGAATGGCAGCGTTAAAAAATTAATAAGGCGCAGAAAAGACTTGTCTTTTGGTAGTTTTTAGGGAACCGGCTGCGGTATCTTTTCGTCTACAAAGAAATCAATGCTTTTTACAAGGAAATGGGGTGCGGATATGAAAAAATTTTTATGGCGTTTTTGTTTGACGGCAAGCGTTCTTTTTCTGACAATCACCGCTTCCGCTTGGGCGGCAGAACCGGTTTATTGGCAAGAAACGGACACTTTTGAAATCTTGGTTGGCACAGAACAGGAAGCGCTTGGCGACTTATCTTGTATGCCTTATTACGAAAAGAAAACGCTGATGGTTCCGCTTCGCCCGATTGCAGAGGCGCTCGGCTATTCTGTTGCTTGGTGTGCAGAAACCGGCAAGGTCACAGTGGAGGACGCCTATACGCAAAAAGCAGTGCTGCGGCAGGGAACGAAAACGATTGTTTTTGAAGGAAAACTGACGATTATTAATCTGAGCCGGCAAATGGAAGCGGCAGAAGAAATCGTGATTGATGAAGGGCATACCTTTGTTCCGCTGGCTTTTTTTGAAGAATTTTTCAATAAGACCCGGCTAGAGGGAACCACTGTGATTATCGAGCCGGAAATGGCGGAAGCCTATGGGCAGGAGACCCAAATGGTCAATGGATAGTTATGATTAAGAATGCTTACACCAACAAAACGGCAGAACATGCTACACTATATAAGTACAGGAAACAATGAGACAACAGGAGCGATAACAACATGAAAAAAGCACTTGGCTATGGCATTTTGGCGTCCTTTTTCTTCGCCTTTACCTTTATTTTAAATCGCAGCATGAATTTGGGCGGCGGCTATTGGCTGTGGAGCGCCTGTCTGCGTTATTTGTTTATGCTGCCCATGCTGGCAGTGTTGGTGTGGCGCGAACATGCTTGGTCCCACATTCAGACAGAGATTTTGCGCAAGCCTAAGCGCTGGATTTTGTGGAGTACCGTCGGCTTCGGCTTGTTCTATATGCCGCTTACCATGGCTTCTATCTACGGGGAGTCCTGGTTTGTGGCGGCTACTTGGCAACTGACCATTGTGGCAGGCGTGTTACTGACACCCCTGTTCGGCCGCGCTGTACCGGTGAAAAATTTTCTGATGTCCTGTTTGGTGCTGAGCGGCATCTTTTTGCTGCAGGTGCCCAATATTCGCGCTGGTGCTGTGGAAAATATTTTTATGCCGTTGGTGCTGATTTTAGTTGCAGCCTTTTCTTATCCGTTGGGCAACCGCAAGATGATGATTTTGTCTGATTTAACCACCTTACAGCGGGTTTTTGGCATGACGCTGTGCAGCATGCCCTTTTGGCTGATTTGTTCCGCAGTGGCTTTTTGCCGCGCAGGTTTGCCTTCCGGCGGGCAGGTGGTGCAGTCGTTGGCGGTGGCGCTGTTCTCCGGCGTGATTGCCACAATTTTGTTCTTTAAGGCGACCGATTTGGTAAAGGAAAATCCGCGGCAGTTGGCCGTTATCGAAGCAACCCAATCGGGCGAGGTGTTGTTCACCTTGCTGGGCGGCATTTTATTTTTAGGCGACAGCGTGCCCGATATATTGGGCCTGTGCGGCATTTTTATCGTCATCGCGGGCATGGTCGGCAACAGCTTGGCGAGCCAAACAAATTAGTACGATATTTTTTGGCAAAACGAGCCTGCCGTGGCAGTATTGGTTGCGATACTGCTACGGCAGGCTCGTTTCTTTGATTTATCGTAATTTTTTAAGATTAACATTTCGGAAATAGTTTATTATCAATTTGCAAATATCGGCGGCGTAAGATACGGACATCGGGTGGATGAAACGCCCGAAATGACAGGAGGTTTGCAGAAATTATGGAAAAGAAAAATTTTGTGTCGTTGTTGTTCAGCGTAGTAGAGATTGTGCTGTTGCTGTGTCTCATTCCTATTTTGAAAGGCATACGATAAAAATTTTTAAGGATGGAGTATGAAGAATATGACCGACTATCAATTAAAAACACCAAAAAGTGTGGAGAAGCTGGTAACAGGTACCTATGAAAAAATTCGCAACGGTGTTGTGGATACTTACGAAAAAATTGAAAGCACAGTTGTGGATAGTTATCAGAAAATTGAGGATAAGTTTGTGGATACCTTTTTGGAAAAAGCAGAAACCAACCAAACTGTGGATAAAAAAGCGGAATAATCCACAATTGATATGATGGAAGATAACCGCTGTGTTCTCTATCCACAGCAGTTGTATATAAAAATCTCTGCCATTGCACAGGCAGGGATTTTTGCTTGCTTTTAAAATGTAAACAAAACTTTAACAATTAGGTGGTATAATAAAAAATTACAGAGGGGGGGTGCAGCTATGGTTCGTATTTTGGTTGTAGAGGACGATAAGGAGCTGAATAAGGTGGTGTGTTCTTTTTTGGCGCAGCAGGGCTATGAGGTCACAGGCTGTCTGAGCGCTATGGGAGCATACGACGCCATGTATGGCAGCGCCTTCGATTTTATTATTTCAGATATTATGATGCCCGGTGTGGATGGGTTTGAATTTGCCCAGACAGTGCGGGAGCTGAATGCGGAAATTCCTATTTTATTTATGACCGCACGGGATGATTTATCGGCCAAACAGCGGGGTTTTCGCGCCGGTATCGACGATTATATGGTGAAACCGGTGGATTTGGACGAATTGGTGCTGCGTATCAGCGCATTGCTGCGGCGCTCTAAAATAGCCAGCAGCAAAAAATTGACGGTGGGCGCGTTGACGCTGGACGCCGAAGAACACACCGCCTATTTGAACGGTGCGGAAATTGCGCTGACAGTGCGGGAATTCAATTTGCTTTATAAGCTGCTGTCCTATCCGCGCAAAACCTTTACCCGCGCCCAATTGATGGATGAATTTTGGGAGACCGACAGCCCTTCGGGGCCGCGGGTGGTGGACGTGTATATCACCAAGCTGCGGGATAAATTGTCGGCTTGTGATGATTTTGAAATCGTAACGGTGCATGGTTTGGGCTATAAGGCGGTGTTGAAATGAGAGCAGACAGCGCCAGTAAAAAAGTCCATCGCAGCTTATTTTTAGCGCGGCGCTATGTGATTTTTTTTCTGCTGATTTCTTTTGTGGTGACCAGTAGCTTTCTGTTATTTTTGCATACATTAGGCATCACCATCACCGATATGCGTAGTAGCGCCGTGATTACGTTTTGTAATGTGATGTTTCTCAGTCTGTTATTTACGCTTTGTGACAGTGTGCGGCATATCTATATGGTGGAACGTCCCATGGAACGAATTTTGCAAGCCACGCAGCGGCTCACCCAGGGCGATTTTTCTGCGCGTATCCAGCCGCTGCACGGTTTGGAGCTTATGAATGAATTTGACGTTATCATTGCCGATTTTAATAAAATGGCAGAAGAATTGTCCAGCATTGAAACCTTGCGCACCGATTTTATTGCCAGCGTATCCCATGAATTAAAAACGCCGCTGGCTGTGATGCAAAACTACGCCACCATGCTGCAGGCGCCCAATCTCACAGAAGCGCAGCGAGTTGAGTACACTCGCGCCATTGCCGATGCTTCGCGACGACTTTCTGAATTGATTACTAATATTTTGCGGTTGAATAAGCTGGAAAATCAAAATATTTTTCCCGATGTAACGCAGTACAATTTGGGAGAACAACTGCGGGAATGTGTGTTAGCCTTGGAGGATTCGTGGGAGAAAAAAAATTTGCAGTTGGAAATTGCCATTGATGATGTGCAGGTGGAAGCTGACGCCGAATTGTTGACGCTGGTGTGGAATAATTTGCTCTCCAACGCCATTAAATTTACCGATGACGGCGGCGCCATTGCCGTAACTGTAACAGAAACCGGCCGATGGGCGGTGGTCAGTATCGCAGATACTGGCTGCGGCATCAGCGCCGAAGTGGGACAGCATATATTTGAAAAATTTTATCAGGGCGACAGCTCCCATGCCACGCAGGGCAATGGCTTGGGTTTGGCGCTGGTGAAACGTATTGTAAATATTATTGGCGGGGAAATATCGGTAGAAAGTGCTGTCGGTGTAGGCAGCACCTTTACCGTGCGGTTGCCAAAATGAGCGAAAAAAAGCGTTGGCAGGTTTTTTTATGGCGCTGTCTGTATCCCGGCTGGCTGTGGGTGATTTTGTTATCCCTGCTTTCCGCAGCAGCCCTGGTATATATTTTTACTGCCCAGAAAGAAGATACGCTGCTGGCCTATGTGGTTTATGCGATTTCCTTTTATGCGCTGGGCCTGTATTATTTTATATTGAGTCTGACCAAATTTTTATTATTGCAGCATTTAGGCAGCGATAATTTGCAGAGTGGTTTGCAGAAATATCGTTTTTGCGGCGGTTTGTTGCTGCTGATGAGTTTGGCTATGACTATCGTTGTCTGGCAGATGATAAATGGACACGATGGCCGCCAATATCCGGGCTATCTCATCTATGTAGTGGCGCTGTATGCCTTTTATGCTTTTGGAAATGCCATAAAAAATATGATCAAATGCAGGAAGTTGTACAATCCTGTTTTATCGGCAGCAAAAATGATAAGCTTTGCTACGGCGATGGTTTCTATGCTTTCGTTGCAGGCAGCCATGTTTCAATCGTTCGGGGGAACGCTGTCTTTGCGGCGCACGATGAGTTTTTGGACCGGCAGCGCAGTGTGTGTGTTTCTATTTGGCATGGCTTTGTATATGATTGTACATGGCAACCGGCAGCTGCAAAAAATTGCAGTACAACAAGGCACAGAGCCTGCCGTAAATAATAAAAAGTGGGGAAGCATGTGAACGAAAATCAAAAGAGCGTTGAAAATTTAACCGAGGAACAAAAAGAAAAGTTTTCATACACCTATTCAGCCCGTCAGCAAGAGGAAATACTGGCCATCCGGCAAAAATATCTGCCGCCGGTGGAGGATAAAATGGAGCAGTTGCGCAAGTTGGATCGGCAAACCAATTTGCCCGGAATTATTGCGGCAATCGTTGTGGGCTTAATAGGCACAGTGTTGTTTGGCGTCGGGCTGTGCTGCGTCACCATTGAGAGCTGGGAAATTTATTTTGTGCCGGGCATTTTTATTGGATTGGTTGGCTTGTTGCTGATGATAGCGGCTGTGCCCTTGAATAGTATCCTCACCAAATATATGCGCAAGAGAATGGCCGAAAAAGTGCTGGCGATTACCGACGAGCTTTTGCAAAAATAAATAAGAACGATTTTATTTCCTGCCAAATTATTGCGCGGGAAATATTTTTTTCGTCAAAAAAATTTCCCGCCTTCAGAAAAATAAAATGGCTCGACAGCAATTCTATTGCGACGATTATTTCCCGGAAAATAATTCGACAAAAAATTTTTCAAAAACTTCTTGACTCTGCCCTAAGGTCAGACATTACACTAGATATAACAATTCGAATTGGAAATTTAGAGGAGTGGATAGTATGTTGAGTATCGGAGAATTTTCCCGCGCGTGTCAGGTTACCATCAAAGCGCTGCATCACTATGATAAGTTGGATTTGGTGAAGCCCGCGTATATTGATTCGCAAAGCGGGTATCGTTATTACGAAACCAGTCAAGTGTCGCAACTGTTATTGATTCAGCGTCTGAAACGCTACGGATTTTCGTTGGCTGAAATTCAGCAGCTTTTGTCCACCGACAATCAGAGTATACTTATTTCAAAATTATCTGCGCAGAAAGAAATTTTAAAGCAGCAAGTGACACAAACCAATAGTATTGTGCATGAGCTGGAGCAACATCTCTGTGATTTTGAAAGGACGGGAAATATTATGAGTTATCAGAATCAATATCAGATTATCTTAAAAGAAACCGACGATATGGCGATTATCAGTTATCGACAGCAGATGAGTGTGGAGGATTTTGGTCAGGCGTACAGCAAATTGTTTGAGCGCGTTGCGCGGGAGCATATCCATGTTGTTGCGCCGGTGATGACCATTTATCATGACAAGGTGTTTCATCCTGACAGCAGCGATATGGAAGTGGCGGCGCCAGTAGAAGCCAAACAGGCTGACCGTGTGCTGCAAGGCGGTTTATGCGCCACTACCATACATCGCGGCGCTTATTCGTCTATGGCGGACGCTTATGGCGCATTGACCAAATGGATTGCCGACAACGGCTATGAAATTATCGGCACGCCCTACGATATTTATTGGAAGAGCCATCAAGACGGTCTGCAAAATGTAGACGATTGGGAAACAGAAATCCGGTTTCCGATTGGGAAAAATAAAAGAAATTCCATGACGCGGCTGTGACGGCATAAGAATTGGTTATACCACCGGCAGCGCCCATTTCACCGCAAAGGTTACGCTTCGGTAACTATGCCACAAGATTGTGCGTACTTTTCATGCCCGAAAAACCTAATTATAATAGCAGCATAGCAAGTGCGGCAAACAAAAAATATAAAATTGATGGAGGTCATGAAAATGAAAGTAGCAGTTGTATGTGCAAATGGCAAAGCGGGGCAATTAATCGTGCAGGAAGCAATGGAACGGGGTTTGGATGTAACAGCCATCGTGCGCGGCGAAAACAAAACGGTAGCCAAAAAGGCGCTGGTAAAGGATTTATTCGATTTAACCGCGCAGGATTTGGCAGAATTTGATGTTGTAGTTGACGCTCTTGGCGCATGGACGCCGGAAACCTTGCCGCAGCACAGCACTTCTTTGAAATATTTGTGCGATTTATTGAGCGGCACCAAAATTCGTTTGCTGGTGGTAGGCGGTGCAGGCAGCTTGTATGTGAATGCAGAACACACTGCCCAGGTTATGGACGGCGCCGATTTCCCGGAAATGTTTAAGACGTTAGCCAGCAACATGGGAAAAGCGCTGGAAGAACTGCGCGGCAGAACGGATGTGCAGTGGACTTACATCAGTCCCGCTGGTGATTTTCAGGCCGACGGCGCAAGAACCAGCGCCTATCTGTTAGGCGGCGAAGAATTGATGTTAAATAGCAAAGGGCAGAGCGTCATCAGCTATGCCGACTATGCCATCGCTATGCTAGATGAAGTTATGCAGGGCAATCATTTGCAGCAGAGAATTTCTGTGGCAGCCGAATAAAAACAGAAAACAAAGCAAATAGAAAGGCTGGTAATCCCAATTTGGACAGGACAGGGATTGCCAGCCTTTGATATCCCTGCAATAGGGTTAAAAATGTTTCACGTGAAACATTTGCAATTTTTTATAGTTTGATTTTTCCACTGTTTTTTAGCCAGGTACATTCGTCGTGCAAAGTCTCTGCATAAGAGCGAGTAGTATAGCCTAGCTCTCGTTTGGCTTTGCTAGAGTCAAATTGATTATTGCGTGCTAGGTTGTAAACGGAGAACGTGGTCATGAGCGGACGGGTGCCTTTGTGTTTGGCGTACGCTTCCATAATACTGGCGATGCGATTTGCTACACCAACAGGAAGAAATTTTTTCATTGGTTTCATATTACATTCCTCGGCTAACATTTTTGCAAATTGACGGAAAGAAACTTCTTCATTGCCTAAAATGTAGCATTCGCCTTTCTGTCCTTTATCAGCAGCTAAAATAGTACCTTGGGCTAAATCACGTACATCACACAAATTAAAAGAACCGTCAACCCCCATAGGCATTTCGCCATTGATAATTTGTATAACAACGCCAGTGGTTTCGCCTATAGCAAAATCTTCTGGTCCTAAAATGCCGCTAGGCAATACCACACAGGCATTTAAGCCGTGATTGCTTGCCGCGTCTAGCACGGCTTGTGTAGCTAGTGCTTTTGATTGACTGTAGCAACCTAATACTTTGTCAGGTTCAAACTTATCAATTTCTTTGATTGCTTGACCTTTTGGCAATTCTGGGATGGCACCGGTACTACTGACATAGACTAATTTTTTACATTCTGTGTGCGCAAGACAGAGATTCACAATATTTTGTGTGCCGCCTACATTAACATCCATTACTTTTTGGTTGTAATCAGGATTTACGGTGACTATGCTTGCACAGTGAATTACAATGGTTTTCATGCCTTCTGAAACAGTAAAAAATTCTTGCAGCGCCGTTGTATCACATAAATCGCCCTCATAAATGATAGCTTCCGACGGCACATGCCGTATTGCCTCATCACCAGGCAGTACCAGTGCCCGCACTGTATCACCGCGCGCAAGTAATTGACGGCATACCGTTCCGCCAAGAAATCCTGTTGCACCTGTTACCAGATAAATTGTATCGCGTTTTTCGTTACTTGGCATACCAATTCCCCCTCGATTTTTGGATCTTGTTCTGCGGCAAATACTTTTTGATGGCCTCATTATAATTGGTCGGTGTTTTGTCAATGTTTCTGAAGTGTTTCTGTTTTGTTAAATTACAAATGTTTCACGTGAAACATTTGCAATTTTTTCTGCAGAAATCATCTGGCTAAAAAGCGGCAAAAAAATTCGCGGCTTGCTTATCGATGTGGTATAATAAAAAGAAAAAGGAGTTGTGTGCCGTGAGCCGGAAAAAAACAGAGAGTGGATTGGTTGCGCTGACCACGCCGCAAAATCCGATAGAATCGGAAATGCTGCAGGATTTGCTGCGCCAGGAGCAGATTGCGGTGCTGGTGCAGGATGAGGCGGGCGTGGGTGGCTACATGAAAATTTATATGGGCTATTCCATTTATGGCGAAACCTTGTATGTGCATCGGGAAGATTTTGCCCGCGCACAGGAATTATTGCAGAGCTTGCGGCAGGGCAGCGAGGCGGCTATTTTAGAAGCGCAGACCGATGCCTGTGACGATGCTGATATATTTGAGGAACAGCAGCAAAGCTCTGTAGCGCAGGATGAGTCTGAAACAAAGGAAAAATCTATATGGCCGGGTATTTTGATTTTGGCGGTAGCCATTGTGATAGCGTTGTTGGGCATGGGGCGTTAACGTGAAACAGAGGTGCGAATATGAAAATCGTGACGTTGGTAGAAAATGAAGTGGCGCAAAAAGATTTGAAACAGAAGCACGGATTGTGTTTGTACATTGAAACAGAGCAGCATAAAATTTTATTTGACCTAGGGCCTGACGAGACTTTTTTACACAACGCCGAGCAGTGCGGCGTAGATATCAAAGCCGTGGACATTGTGATTATTTCCCACGGTCATGCCGACCATGGCGGCGGCTTGAGCGCATTTCTGCAAGTAAATCATACTGCAAAAATTTATATTCACCCCGATGCATTTCTTCCTCACTATAATAAAGTTTTGAAGGTGCCGATTTACTGCGGGTTGGACACCAAATTTCAGAACAATAAACGGATTGTTTATACCAAAGAGCATTATATTATTGATAAAAACCTGTTTTTATTCTCTGATGTAGAAGGCAGTCGTTGTGTGCCATCCATTAACAATTCTATGCGGGAAACCCGCGGGAAGCATCGTGTGACCGATACCTTTACCCACGAGCAAAATTTAATCATTCAAGAAGATGGCAAAGTTGTGTTGATTGGCGGCTGCGCCCATCGCGGCATTGTTAATATTGTCAAAACGGCAAAATTTTTGACCGGAAAATATATTGATGTGGTGATTTCCGGGTTTCATCTCACCGACCCTGTGCTGAAAAAAACGGAAGATACAGAATTTCTTGATAAGCTGGCCTATAATTTAAGTAAATTTTCCTGTCAGTATTATACCTTCCATTGCACCGGGCATCGTCCCTATCAATATCTGCGGGCGAAATTGGGCGAAAAGGTGAAGTATTTGCGGGCAGGCGATACGCTAGTCATATAAGTGAATGTGTTTATTTTTTTGATGAATGTTTGACCAACAGGATTGCAAATGTTTCACGTGAAACATTTGCAATCTTTTGAGAGCTGAGAGTTGAAATAAAATCATAACGTCAATTATGATTGCATGGATAGGTTCAGTTTTATGCGCAGGTTCAATCATTTTTTCATTTCACAGACAGTCGTTCTATTTGAACGGCTGTTTTTTATATGCGGCGAAAAATTTTTTCATCACTATATTTTTTCGGCCTTGTATTTTTGTCTGTAACGCCGAAAAATTTATCGCACGATAAATAAATCATAAAAAGATAGTTAATCTGTGAAATCGAAAAATTTGGCGTCAGAAAAAATTTGACTGCTCTGAAGAAAAATTTGGGACGGCGTTTTTTTCGAAAATCAAAAATATTTTAAAAATTCACGAAAATTTTTCGCGGTTTGCTATATTCAGCAGAGAAATTTTCCTTTATAATAGAATTAAAATAAAAACAAAAATGTTTCACGTGAAACATTTGCAAATTTTGCGAGAAAATCATGCATCCTGATAAGGAGTGAATCGTATGGGAAAAGTGATTGTTGTTGCCAATCAGAAGGGCGGTGTAGCCAAAACGACAACGTCGGTCAATTTGGCTGCGTGTCTGGCCCATTATAAAAAGAATGTATTGCTCATTGATTTAGATCCGCAGGGCAATGCCAGCAGCGGGCTGGGCATCAATAAAAATGGGTTGGAGCATTCGTCTTATGATGTGCTGGTGAATTTTGTGCCCATTGATAAAATTACGGTGGAAGTCAATAAAAAATTATCGGTATTGCCCGCGAAGGTGGAGCTGGCTGGCGCCGAGATGGAATTGGTGGCGGCCATTTCACGGGAAATGCGTTTGAAAAATGCGTTGGACGATGTGAAAGATAACTATGATTATATCATCATTGATACGCCGCCTTCCTTGGGGCTGCTCACGTTGAATGCGCTCACAGCAGCCGATACCTTTTTGGTACCCATTCAATGTGAATATTATGCGCTGGAAGGGTTGAGCCAACTGCTGAGCACCATTAAGCTGGTGCAGAAAAATCTCAATCCCGGTTTGCAGATGGAAGGCATTCTACTCACCATGTACGATAACCGCACCAATTTGTCCAATCAGGTTGTGGCCGATGTGCGGGAAAATTTCAAAGAAAAAGTATTTAAAACGATAATTCCCCGGAATGTGCGGCTCAGCGAAGCGCCCAGCTTTGGGCAGTCCATTCTGGATTATGACGCAAAATCCAAAGGCGCCGAAACTTATCTGGCGATGGCCAAGGAGGTAATCAAACATGGCTAAGACAAAAGGCGGCTTAGGCCGCGGACTAGGCGCATTGTTGCCTGAGTATGAAGAAATTATAGAAACCCACAATAGCAACGACGGCGTGGTAGAGATTGAATTGGAAAAAATATTTCCCAATCCAGACCAGCCACGCAAAACTTTTGATGAAGATAAACTGATTGACTTGGCCGAGTCTATTCGTGAGCACGGCGTGTTGCAGCCCATTTTGGTTGCGCCCCGCGACGATAAGTTTATGATTATTGCCGGCGAACGCCGCTATCGGGCGTCGAAGCGGGCCGGTTTGACTACCATTCCGGTGTTAATTCGTGAGATGGACGATGAAAAAGTGATGGAACTGGCATTGATTGAAAATGTGCAGCGAGATAACTTAACGCCCATTGAAGAAGCACGGGCTTATGATGTGCTCATCAATCGGTTTGGTTATACGCAAGAGCGGCTATCGAAACGGATGGGCAAGAGCCGCAGTGCCATTGCCAACATGACGCGGCTGTTGGCGTTGCCGGAGGACGTGCAGCAGATGGTGCAGGAGGGCAAGCTCACCACTGGTCATGTGCGGCCCATGTTGAGTATTGACGTTCCTGAATGGCAGAGTGCATTCGCCCATGAGATTTATCAAAGCAATCTTTCCGTACGAGACGTGGAAAAAATGGTGAAGAACTCTTTAGATTCGGGTATGGTGCAGTGGGAAGAAAAAGAAGTTTTGTTTCACAATCGCGCCAAATATAAAAAATTGCCCGATAATTTGCGTACCCTGCAAGAGCAATTAGCGGAAAAATTAAGCACCAAAGTCAGCATCAAAAAGAATACCGATGGCAGCGGTCGGTTGATTATTGAATATTACAGCGAGGATGATTTGAAGCGGGTATTCGATGCGTTGAACGGCAACTTTTATTGATAGGATTGGCGTTAGATAGTTTGCGGTAAATGTTTCATGTGAAACATTTACCGCAAATGCGCATAAAGTACTTGCATAAATTATTTTCTTGTTATAAAATGAAATAGAAAACAGTGTGAAACATATTTTGTCAGCAACAAAATATGTTTGCGCCATTTGTTAGCCGAATTACATTCCAATGAAAATCGCGGAAGTGATTCGGCTCTTTTTATAAGTGATGGTACAGGCTTCATGAATTCTTTGTAGCTTTATGGAAACTGGACTTTCTGAAAAATTGCAAATGTTTCACGTGAAACATCTGAAGGGAGTGATGGGAATGGGCGAGTTGCGACAAATTCCCGGTGTAGGCAAGACCACAGAGCAGGATTTATTGGCCATCGGTTATAGGGATATTGCTTCCTTGCGCGGCGCTGATCCGCAGGAGATGTATGAACAGGAATGTATCCGCAAGGGGGTGCAGGTAGACCGCTGCGTGCTCTATGTGTATCGCTGCGCCGTGTATTACGCCAATACACCGCCGGAAGAACGAAATCCGGAGCTGCTCAAGTGGTGGAATTGGAAAGATTGAAAAAATAATTCAGATACAACATGGAAAGGAGAATTTTTTATGAGAAATGAAATGCGAGGTTTTTCTTTTTAAGCTATGCGTTGATTTGCGTCTGTATGAGTTATTTGTGTGGCGGGCTTTATAACGGCGGTGGTTTATGGGCAGGTCTAGCACTTATTTTTTTGATTATCAGCGTGGTCTTTTTCTCCAATGCCAGAGATTCCAAAACAACGAAGGATGATAGGAAAAAGCCGGCCATATTATGCGTGGGAAAGGCTTGGACGGAGTTTAATTGCTTTCAGTTAAAGGTGGACAATGTTGCTGTAAAAAAGGCTGAGGATGGTCGGCGGTTTGGTATTGCTATGTTTCACGTGGAAAACTGGCTGACTGTGCCAACGCAGGGCGAAAATAAGCTATCGGTGCAAATGGAGGCCATCGCAGAGCAGGGCAATCACAGCGTGGAATTGGAAGTGTTAAACGCAAACAGCGTTGAAGTGGCGGCAGGTGAACAACAGCAAGCAGCTTACAACATTGTGCTGCCGGAAAAAGCAGCGCGAATACTGTTGACCTTTTCCGTGACAGTTGAGCAGGATGGCAAGGTGTATCAGCAGAAGTATGAATTTTATCCGGCGCACTATGAGAGGTAATGCCAGCGATATTTTTGATTGTTGGCGGTGTGGTTGTTGTGTTGCTGTCGATTTATCGTTATGTGGAAAAAGGGTTTTATAAGCGCATGACGTCTATCTAGTAAGAAAATTGCAAATGTTTCACGTGAAACATTTGCAATTTAAAAAGGAGGGGCGAAACTATGGGAAAAAATCGAAAACGGCGGTTTATTATTGTGCTTCTTGTGATTATTTTTTTACCAGTGATTTCATTTTTCAGCAAGGAGGTATTATTTGAATATGTCGAGAATGAGCCTAAATTTTTGAATGAAAACTGGGAGCCGTTGACAGTTGGAGAAAGCTGGGTGGAAGATGGACGTTTTGAAATCAAACTGACTGATGTGCAGTTTGATTCGCCTGATATCAATGGTATTCGCCTTTGCACAGTAACAATGGATGTAAAAAATTATGATATTGTCACTGAAAAAAATTTGGGTGGTATGGAATTGGAGTGGCTGCCTTTTGGCCGAATTAATGAAGAAGGTGGCTGCGGTTTAGAGCGACAATCGGAAAGTGTTTCCGTTATTGCGAAGGACACAGCAGAAACCTTGCAGTATGAATTTTATGTTCCGAAAAATATTCAAAGAATTAGAATATTGTTGCGTGTTTGGGCAGAGAAAAAACGCCCGAAAATTTATATGATGGAGTATGAATTTAATCCGGCAGAGTATATGAATTAAAAATGTTTCACGTGAAACATTTGCAAAATGAATGTAGGAAGGAGAATGATAATAGAGATACGTTTTTTAACACAGACCGACGATTTATGTGTAGTGAACCGCATTTAAGGAGAAATCTAGAGGGCGAACAATCAGTATAGTTGTTCGCCCTCGTTTTTTTGCAATTTATTATTCAGCGTCAGTTAAAGAGATTACCTGATAGCCGCCGTCAATGACAACCTGTTTCATGGCATCGTCGCTGATGGTGCCGTCGGTGGTGATATAGGCCGCTTTGTCTTCTAGGCTGACAGTGGCGGTAACGCCGTCTAAGCCGTTTAATGCTTTGGTTACTGCGTTTTGGCAGTGGGGGCACATCATGCCTTCAATTTTCATCGTTTTTTTCATGGTACATACTCCTTCGTGATTAATATTTGCTGATGTTTCACGTGAAACATTGGCGTCGGATAAAGTAGAAGCCGGTTGGTCTTCGGTAAGCGCAAGCACTTGATAGTCGGCGTCGATGACAGCTTGTTTTAGTGCATCATCGCTGACGGTGCCGTCGGTGATGATGTAGGCGGCGTTATTTTCTAAGCTGACAGTAGCGGTGACGCCGTTTAAGCTGTTCAGTGCTTTGGTAACAGCATTTTGACAATGACTGCACATCATACTGCCGATTTGCATGGTTTTATGCACACTGCTTTTTTTGCTGTCAGCGGCAGATGCTGTGCCGGTTGGTTTGAATATAGGCGAAGCGCTTTTTACACCGGTGACAATCTGTACTTCATTTTCGTCTGCTGGCAGAGCTGCGGCCGTAGTTTGTTCTGGCAATACCGGCCGGAATTTACGCAGCCGCAGCGCGTTGGTGACAACGAAAACGCTGCTGAAGCTCATAGCTGCAGCGCCAAACATGGGGCTCAACAGCCATCCAGTCCAATGATAAAACACGCCGGCGGCCAAAGGAATGCCCAGGCAGTTGTAGAAAAATGCCCAGAACAGATTTTGTTTGATATTGCGAATAACCGATTTGCTGAGTTGAATGGCGGTTACAACGTCCAATAGGTCATTTTTCATCAGCACAATGTCGGCGCTTTCCAACGCCACATCGGTACCGGCGCCGATAGCTAATCCAACGTCGGCCCGCGCCAGAGCGGGCGCATCGTTGACCCCGTCGCCCACCATGGCAACCACCTTATCTTGCGCTTGTAGCGCTGCAATCTGCTGCTCTTTGTCCTGCGGCAGCACTTCGGCGATAACATCGTCCAATTGTAATTGCTGTTGGATAGCCGTTGCGGTACGGGCATTGTCGCCGGTGAGCATGATAACCTGCACGCCCATAGCCTTCAACTGTTGAATGGCCTGCTGGCTAGTCGGCTTCACCACATCGGCTGCACCGATAATGCCAATCACCTGATGTTCATTGGCAAAAATCAACGGCGTTTTTCCGGCGGTGGCCAAATCATCTAATGCGCTATCCCATTGCTGTAGCGGAATATTCTTTTCGTTCATCAAACGGCGATTGCCTGCGTAATAAAAGGTGCCGTTGATTTTTGCCTGAATGCCTTTTCCCGGTAAGGATTGAAATTGTTCCGATGCTGCGGCGCTGATATTTTGTTCGGCGGCATAGGTTAGCACTGCTTCGGCCAGTGGATGCTCGCTGCCTTCTTCCAGCGCGGCGGCGATGCTGATAAATTCCTCTTGCGTGGAAAAAATAGTCTGTACGTCTGTCACAACAGGCTTGCCTTGGGTGATGGTGCCTGTTTTATCCAGCACTACAGTTTGAATGTTATGGGCCGTTTCCAATGCTTGCCCCGATTTAATCAGAATGCCGTGTTCAGCGCCCTTGCCGGTGCCGACCATAATGGCGACCGGTGTGGCCAATCCCAGCGCGCAGGGGCAGGAGATAACCAGCACGCAGATTGCACAGGATAAAGCAAATTCAAAGGTGGCGCCGCTTAACAGCCAGACAATGGCAGTGAGCAGTGCAATACTGATTACAACGGGTACGAAAATGCCGGCGATACGGTCAGCCAATTTGGCGATGGGCGCTTTGGTGGCCGACGCATCTTCCACCAGACGGATGATTTGTGCAAAGGTGGTATCGTTGCCAACCTTAGAAGCGGTAAAACGAATGAAGCCGCCTTTATTAATTGTGGCTGCAATGACTTCGTCGCCCGGTTCTTTTTCTACCGGGATACTTTCGCCGGTGATGGCAGACTGATCCACACTGGTGCTGCCTTCGGCGATGATGCCGTCCACTGGAATACGCTGCCCCGGTTTGACCAGTACGATATCACCCACTACAACCTGCTCAACGGGCAATTCCATCTGCTGTCCATTGCGCTCTATGGTGGCGGTTTTGGGCGCCAGATCCATCAGCCGCGTCAGAGCTTCGCTGGTTTTGCCTTTGGAACGGGTTTCCAGATATTTGCCTACTGTGATTAAGGCTAAAATCATCACAGCCGATTCAAAGTATAAATCGTGATGATAGCGGGCTACCAGCTCCATATCGCCGGCGCCTAAGCCGTAGCTCATGCGATAGATGGCAAAGATGCCGTAAAGCATAGCGGCGCCAGAGCCGATAGCAATTAAGCTATCCATATTAGGCGCGCCGTGGGATAAGGTTTGAAAGCCTTTGATATAAAATTTGCGGTTCACATAAGCGATGGGCAGCGCCAACAAAAATTGCGTGAATGCAAAGCTGACAGCATTGGCGTGGCCGCTTAAAAAGCTGGGCAGCGGCAGACCAATCATGTGGCCCATAGAAACATACATCAGCGGGATTAAAAAGACAAAGCTGACAATGAGTCGGTGCTTCATTTCTTTTAGCTGCGCGTCCATAGGATTTTCCCGCTGCACGGGGGCGGCGGCTGGCGCTGCGGCGTTGTTTGAATCCTGCTTTATGCTGGCGCCGTAGCCTGCTTGCGTTACCGCCGAGATAATGTCGTTGGTTGTGAGCTTGCTGTCATCAAACTCTACTTGCATGCTGTTGGTTAGCAAATTTACGGTAACATCGTTCATACCTTCCAGCTTGCGCACACATTTTTCCACCCGTGACGAGCAAGCGGAGCAGGTCATTCCAGTTACATCGAATTTTTCTTTCAAAATAAATTCACCTCGCAAAGATAATATTCCTCAAAGTAAAAAATTCTATCATGCAGAGACAGTAATGCCGTCAATTTTTGATAGCGCTTGCAATGCTGTTTGACATGCTGGTAAATGTTTCACGTGAAACATTTGCAATTTCTGCGGCTACAGTTTTTAATGAACAACTGCAAAAAATTTAGAGGTCGCGTTTCCAATGGAATACGCAGCAATTATTTCATGATTTTGCCCAGCATATTTACTAGCTCATCTACTTTTTCATCCCGTTCCG
This sequence comes from uncultured Peptococcaceae bacterium, assembly GCA_902462325.1. Classification (GTDB taxonomy): domain Bacteria; phylum Bacillota; class Peptococcia; order Peptococcales; family Peptococcaceae; genus UBA7185. The sequence continues at coordinate 19,918 of CABQBF010000003.1, read as the reverse complement.
CTTGTGTTTGTGCGTTGCTGACGCAATGCTTCAAGTGAGCAGTGAGAATTTCCTTATTAATTTTATTGAGCATGGCTTCTGTGGCCATAAGCTGTTGCGAAATATCCATGCAATAGCGGTCGTCTTCCACCATTTTTAAAATGCCGTCTAACTGTCCGCGGGCTGTTTTCAATAATTTTGTGACATAAGCTTTGTCTGCCATCATACGCTATCATCTCCAATCACCACACCCCTGGGGGGTGTTCTACAAATCCGATTTTAGCACTGTGATTTTATTCTGTCAAGCGCAAAAGACAAAAATTTTATCAATGCCCATGTATTTTTTAGCGCAAACTTATTTTTTGACGCAGAGGTTTTTTCAGACGGCGAAAAAAATTCTGTCCGTTTCTATCAAGGTAATGGCCTGGATTTTTTCTTGCCGCATGTAGAATCTCATGCTATACTGAAAAGAAAGGCGGAGCAATAGAAAGGGGAGACAGGTATGGAATTTGATTTGTCATGGTTGCTGGCGTTAGTGATGGTATTGTTTTTTGTTGTTTTGGCATATATGATTTATGCACACTTAAAGGAATCTGGACAGTGGACTGATGAAACGGATGCGGAACATTTGAATTTGCGAACGAAAACAATACAAGCCACTGTATTGCGTAAGCGTAAACAGTGGCGCGAAGGGCAGCTGCCGACACAACCTGTTGACCTTACTTATCTGGCTACTTTTGTATTGGAGGATGGCAGTGAAGTTGAATTGGTGCTGCCCAGTGAGAAAAAATATTTTTGGCTGACCGAGGGGCAACATGGTACACTGCAGTATGATGGTCAGCGATATGTTAGTTTTGGAGATGACAACAGTGGTATAAAGGGCTTTATTCGAGAGTTTCGGGAAGAAAATGCCAGAGTAAAGCAACGGTGTGGACAATAACAGATTTCCATTGGCATGCAATAACGATACGGTGCAGAAAGGAAGTGTACCATATAGATGTTTTTTTATCAGGGGTTTGATTTCTTTTTTATTTTGTTTGGACTTGTATCTATTGTTTTTGTTTGCTTGTTTATTTATAATATTTGCCAAGGTGTGGCGGAGTGGCACAGTAACAATCAGGCGCCGCAAATTACAGTGGCAGCAAAAATTGTGGGAAAACGGCACAATGTAGATGTGCATCATCACAATGCAGGCAACAACAGCGGAGCCCATACGACTACCAGTACCACCTATTATGTGACCTTTGAGCTGGAGGACAGACAGCGATTGGAGTTTCATGTGAAAGGCCGCGTTTACGGCTTGCTGGCAGAAGGCGATTGCGGTACGCTTTCTTATCAGGGTACCCGTTATTTGAATTTTGAGCGGAATATCTAAAGGTACAGAAAAATTGCTGCTTAGGGCGGCAATTTTTTTTGCATACAATATCTTTTTCTTTTTTGGTTTGGTTGGCGGCGTGCTTGTGTTACAATAGGCTGCGGGAGGGAGAAACTATGACAGCACAATTAGATAGCTTAATTTATGCCATGATGGAGTATTATAAAGGCGATGCCAAACGAATTCAGCATTTTCTGAAAGTGCATCAGTTGGCGCGGCTCATTGGACACAAAGAAAAGTTAGAGGAACAGCCGCAGCTCATTTTGGAAGCGGCGGCGCTGGTGCATGATATCGGCATCAAACCCGCTGAAGAAAAATTTGGCGGTTGCGACGGCAAGCTGCAGGAACAGGAAGGTCCGGCGCCTGCCCGCGCTATGCTGCAGTATTTGGAGTTCGACAGCGCCGTTATTGACCGCGTTTGTTATTTGGTCGCCCATCATCACACCTACAGCAACATTGATGGCTTGGATTATCAAATTTTAGTAGAAGCCGATTTTTTAGTCAATCTGTACGAAGACGGCTGCGATAAAGACGCAGCCCGAACTGCCTGCGCCAAAGTGTTCCGAACCAAGGCGGGAATTGCGTTATGTATATGTATGTATAATCTGTAAGGATCGTTTCTTGGGCAGGAGCGTTGATAACCGCGGCACCGTTTCATGAGAAACAATGGCAAAACTGTCAACACAGAGCTGTGCAATTTATTGCAGCAGCGTTCTGGAAACTTTTTCTGTTTGCCTTCGTCTATAAAGTAACAAATTCAGAAAGGGTGTTGCAGGTGAAACGATTATTTGCAGTTTTGTTGGCGGTGTTGCTGTTGTGTGGCTGCGGGACGCAGCAGTTGGATTTAACGGCGGTGGATAAGGTGCAGGAGGCGCTGGCGTTGCTGGAAGATGGTGCAACTATGGAGCCGCTGGAGAATAGTATGTTTTTGCAAGGCGCACTTTACGGTATTTATCTGAACGGCGATGAAGTGCCGCAGGTGCAGATTTATGTTTATCAGGATGCTGATGGGGCTGTCGCAGATACGTCCTGTATCAGTGCCGATGGATTTCATTTTCAGCGGAGCAATGAGCAGGGAGAGGCAGAGAGCGCCATTGTGGATTGGGTTGCTGCACCCCACTTTTTTCTGTATCAAAACGTGATTGAGCAATATATTGGCACTGATGAAAATATTTTGGCGGCGCTGCAAAATTTGTGCGGCGAGCAGATTGCCGGTACGCCTTTTCGGCAGGATACGCCATCTTATATTGAGTCGGAGCCGTGGATGTCGCAGCCAGGGCCTGATGCGCCGGAGGTATTTTTGGAAGTGCTGCCTGATTCGGTGCGCAGTGATAGGTTAACGATGAATTTAGTGAATAATAGCAACCTTGTGGGCAACGGTGTGGATGTGGAGTACGGCGAAGCATTTTCTTTGCTGCAAAAAATGACAGCCATTTCTTGCGGTGTTTCGAAAGCCGATGCAGATCAATCGATCAGTGAAACGACGGTTACTTGGGAGCCGGTGCCAATGGATTGTTTTTTTGATGATTTGGCCTATGATTTGCCAGCCGGTGCGCAAGCGGAGCTGCAAGTTGCCTTGCCGGATTTAGCGCCGGGGGAATATCGCATCACCAAAAATATTCTTTATCAGCAAAATGGACAGAGCGATTACGCTAGTTTTGAAGTATATGCTGATTTTGTGGTGCCTGATGAGAAATAATGCTGTTCTTTTGACACAGGTGTGATACAATAAACGGTAGAGTATTGTTATCGTTGTTGAAAAAAGGGAGAGGATTGCGATTAGTATCTATCAGTTTATTGCCAGTGAATATGAATTACCTGCATTATTAAGTCCGAAGCTCCATCATCCGGACGGGCGGGACAAAAAATTTGAATCTATAGAGGATTTGGGCGATTTGGAAATCGTGCGGGAAATGATTGGGTATTTGTTCGTGGACATTACCGCCTACACCAAACTGCCTTATATTTACCGGTTGAATTTGGATTACACGCCGGAACGGGGGCAGCGTTTGTGGGAGTATCTCAAGACTAACTGTCAAAGTGGCAAGCGCTGTGAGTTGTGGAATATTGACATGGGAGCCCGAGATTTAGAAACTATTCAAGAAGAATTGCTGCATTTGGCCCGCACTTATGTGACGGTGGAAGCCTTGTCGCCGGAGATAATAGAAGCAGCTTGCAATCATGTACAGTTGGAGGCGGCTGATTTTCCGCGAATGTTGATTATTCAATGAAGCAATCCTAGTTGGTTATAAAAGGCTGCGCGCCCTGCATTGCTAAAAATTTGCGTTTGAAGGAGATGTCCAACTGTTTTTCAATCAGGTGGACGGTGCGGAACAGCGGCAAGGCGATTCATTTCAAAATTTTGCTGAATCGGTTTTGCAGAATGGAAAAAAATAAGTTTTCGGCACTGACTGAAAATTTTTACTGCTGTGCATAGCATAGCAGTTTTTTTGTTGGGGAAAGACTGTTGACAATAGAGAATTGCAAATGTTTCACGTGAAACATTTGCAATTCTGCGCTATTTATAAAACTGGCACACACAACTCACAATTATGTTGCTCCACTAGCTTTTTTGCGTAACGCTCTATGATTGGCCGAGAAAAGTCCAATGTGTATTGGCGTTTTGCCAGTTCGGCAAAACATTCGGCCCATGCCTGCTGGATGGCTTCCGCTGTATGTTTTATCAGGAAAACAACATAACGACCACCGTCAAGTTGTCGGCTTGTTATTTTGTTGTCCTTGATGGGTCTGCCAACAGGTGCAGCAATCCCCACATCATATCTACATTTCTGTGCGTCTACAAACTGTGGATTGTCCAGCGGCATGGCTAAAATCACAGTGGTATCATTATAGAAATCATGCGCGGTCAGCCAATTTTTAAAACGGTTCATTAAAATATAATTATCTGTACCGTAAGGGCCAGTTCGCCGCATAGAAAGGATCATTGTATCTTTCCAAGTTTCTTCATGAATTTCAGCATAAAATGTCATCAAAATACCTCCAATACATTTATAATAAATTGTGGCAACATCATAAGTCCAATTAAAATGATTTTCAACAGATTTTTTAAATAGTAAAGATGAAAATGCAGAAAGTTTATCTTCTCATTGCGGACATTGCTGACAGTTTGTGCTACAATAATTTTCAGGATTATGGATATGCTAAGAGAAAATTGTTTCACGTGAAACATTTGCAATTTGGGGGAGGGTATGAATGTTATGAATTCGTCAGCGGTGTATGTGCTGCTCTGTTATATTTTGTGGGGATTGCTGCCGATCTATTGGAAACAGCTCAGCGCAGTCAATTCGCTTTATATTTTGGCCAGTCGGATTACCTTTTCTATGATTTTTTGCGGGCTGCTGTTATTGCTGAGTAAGCAATGGCCGCAGGTGCAGGCGCTGCGCCATGATAAACGGCAACGCAAGCTGCTGGCTTGGGGCAGTATTCTAATCACCATCAATTGGGGCTCTTATATTTTTGCTGTCAACAGCGGTCATATTTTGGATGCCAGTTTGGCCTATTATCTCAATCCGATTATGGTGATTTTGTTAGGCGCTATCTTTTTTGGTGAGCGTTTGCGCAAATGGCAGACGGTGGCCGTGGTGCTGTCTACCGTTGGCGTGCTGTATTCGGTTTTCTCTTATGGGAAGGTGCCAGTGTTTGCGCTGATTATCGGCGGCAGCTTTGCTGTTTATGGCGCGGTGAAAAAGCAGGTGAAAGTGAGCAGTATGGTGTCTACGTTTATGGAAACGGCGTTGGTTTTTCCGCTGTTTTTGTTGGTCATGGTTGTGATGGAGAGTCAGGGCAACGGTTGCATCGGTCAGCTTTCCGGGTGGCAATATGGGTTAATTCCACTGGCTGGCGTTGTGACGTCGGTGCCGCTTTTGGTGTATGCAAAAGGCATACAGCACACATCGCTGGCTTTGTCGGGTATTTTGATGTACGTAAACCCTACGCTGCAGTTATTTATCGGCGTGTTCCTGTATCATGAACCCTTTACCCAGGCGCAGGCGGTGACGTTTTTGTTTGTGTGGGCGGCGGTGATTATCTTTATCATTGACAGTCTGCGAGGGCGGACAGGCTCTTTTCATTAATAATTACACTGCAAAAAATTTTTTGTTTTTGCAAAGCTTATAATTGATTGGAGAAAAGCTGCATAGAAAAATTGCAAATGTTTCACGTGAAACATTTGCAATTTCTTATTGTAGGATTCTTTTTATAAGCATTACAGATCTTTTTCGTCCAACATCTGTGTTAAAAATTTTAGCGGAACGGGTGGCGTGGCTAACGGTTTAACAGCCAGTGACAATAATTTTAAAATATTATCGTCGGCTGCGATGCGATTGGCGTGGATGACACCACATTTTTGACAGCGATGCAGCAATGCCCATTCCTCATTGCCACGCACCCAAACGCCAATGGCTTCCATAATGCCGCCACAATCAGCCGCCCGGTCTCCAGGCGCATTGTCTAAATGGACGCTGCATAAACAATGGGGGCAATGGTTGCGATGCTGACTGCCCGCACCTTCTAGGGAAATTTCTGCGCCACAGGATTTGCAGATAAAAGATTGCGGCTGGTTGCTTGGTTTTGTATGATAATTTTGTTGTGTGTATTTCTTTTTCATCGTGAACCCTCCAGAAAGTTATTATAAATATAACTTGTGGGAGGTTATCGCAGCTAGTGGATGGATACCTCCCACTTAACTGCAGAATCCGATAGATAAGTATTCTTCAAAAAGCATTCTCCTTTTTGTGCAATGTGTAGTGTTATTGATATGATTTATAAATATCGCCGCGATTTCCTGCATTTAGTACGTGAACGATGAGGATGTTATCTTCCATAGAATATAAAAACCTACTCGTAAGCGAAAAAGCCCAGAATGTCCAGTCATTGGTTTTCTATCACCTTGCTCTGGTAATGCCGCAATAGCTTGCAATAAACGTTTTTGTTGAGGCTTCGGCTGTTTCTGAATAGGCTTTTCAAAGAGAAGTTTATATGTCATAGCACGACTCCTAGCTCTTTTGCAGCTTGTTTTAAAGAAATGAAGCTATTGCGATCTGTATCTGTCAGATATTCCTGATATAGTCGTTCACAATACAAGTCTTCATCAGCCTCAGCCACGGCTGTGAGCCCTTGCAAGTAAGCCAGAACTAAATTTAGTTTATAATCGAGTAATTCTTTAATCAGATGAAAAATTTTTTCTCAATTTGTCATAAAAGCGCTCCCTTTTGATATTGTGCGAAATAGTTTTATTGATGTCAGTACATATTTTATTATACTTGAATGAATAAGCCTGTGCAAGTAAACCTTTTTTCGCTCTTGCCAAAATGAAAAAAACTGCGTATACTGAAAAGGAATGCAGCAGTAGAGAAGTGATGGGGACTGACCGCTGTTGCGATTTGCGGAGAAGGTTGGAGCAATTATGAGAAGCAGAAATTATATCACAACTTATAGTGGACATTGTTTTTCCCCGTTAGAACCTGACATAGAAGCTATTGATTTGAAAGATATTGCTCATGCATTAGCGCGGATTGGTCGGGCAAACGGGCACTTTGTAGATTTTTATTCGGTGGGTCAGCATTGTCTGGATTGCGCGCAGGAAGCGCTGGCACGCGGTTACAGTGCGCGGCAGGCTCTGGTCTGCTTGCTGCATGATGCCAGTGAAGCCTATATGTCTGATATTACGTCGCCGGTAAAAAAATATTTGCGGCAGTATGTAGCGGTGGAAGATAAGCTGTTGGATATGATTTATCAAAAATATTTGCCTGGTGGAATTCGTCCCCGGGAACAGCGTGTGATGAAAGAAATTGACAACGCCATGCTGTATCATGAATTTGTGCATTTTATGGGACAACGGTTGGCAGAGGAAGAACCATTGCTGGCCAGCGAGCCTTGCTTTAGTTTCACCAGCTTTTGGGCGGTGGAGAAGCAGTATTTGTATTTCTTTGATTTATTGACGCAACAAATGGCGAAGGAAGAACCGCAGTGCAGTTGGCAGACGGTGGGTATCACTGCTAACGGTGGGCGCTGGCAGGCGGCGGTACTGTCCGATGCAGGCTGTAGTTTTCAGTCGGCTGGTAGTTTGTGGGAACTCTGCAGCGCATATCAAGACGCCGATGCTGTGTTGATTGATTTGCCTGTAGGGTTGCCCGAATCGGTTGAAGATGAAAAGCTGCGGCCCGAATATGTGCTGCGCAAACAATTTCAGATTCATGCGGTGGCAGCGCCTTGCCGACAGGCGGTAGATGCTGCTGATGAGCAATTAGCCCGCGAGGAAAACATCCGTGTGTTGGGTCGTACCCTTTCGCCACAGCAATTAGCGATGCGGCAGCATCTGCGGGAACTGGATGAACTGCTTGCAACGCACAATGAATGGAAAAATGTATTGCGGCAAAGTCATCCGCAATTATTAGGCGCGAGCCGCCGTCTGATTTTGCAGCAATACGGCAGTCAATTGCCACAGGGCAACGAGAAACGCTGCTGTGAAGATGCGTTGTGTCTGGCGGTGATTGGTCAGATGGAATGCAGAGGCGACAGCGTTACGTTTCCGGAAACGGCTGGCGCTGATGCACGCGGGATTGGCATGCAGGTGGTAGCGCCGCGGCAGGCTCGTTAATTGGTCGTTGGTGCGATAAAATAAACAGTAAGCAAATTGGGGTGGCCATGGGTCACCCATTATTTTTTAAGAGGTGAATGGGATGAAAAAAGTTGCGTTGATTGGTTTGGGTGCGATGGGTGTATTGTATAGTGATTTATTGTATAGCGCTTTGCAGGATGATTTTTTTGTGATTGCTGATAAAAAGCGGATTGGCCGCTATGAAACGGAGGGCGTATATTGCAACGGCGTACGTTGCCAGTTTCCTTACCGCAGCGCCACTGAGGTGGAGCCGGTAGATTTGCTTTTGGTGGGCGTGAAATTTGGCGGCTTGCAGGAGGCTATTGCAGAGGCTGCGCCATTTGTACAGCAAGGTACTGTTATTATTTCGCTGTTAAATGGAATTTCCAGTGAAAAAATTTTGCAGCAAGCGTTTCCGCAGGCCCATGTGTTGTATTGTATTGCGCAAGGTATGGATGCGGTGAAAAACGGCAATCAAGCCAGCTACTTGCACAAAGGCGTGTTAGTATTGGGGGAAGCCGACGGCAGTCGCAGCGAAGCATTGCAGGCAGTAGGACAGTTATTTGATAAAGCGGAAATTCCTTATACGGTTTCTGATACAATTATCCGTAAATTATGGAGCAAATTGATGTTGAACACAGGTATCAATCAAGTGGTCATGGTGCAGGAAGGTACTTATGCCACTGTGCAGCAGCCGGGTGCGGCGCGGGATAGGATGATTGCCGCTATGCGAGAGGTGATGCAGGTAGCCAATGCAGAGGGCATTGATTTAAACGAAGAAGATGTACAGGGCTGGTTGCAAATTGCTGATGGTTTAAATCCAGATGGTATGCCTTCTATGCGACAGGATGGTTTGGCAAAACGGTATTCGGAAGTCGAATTGTTTTCCGGCACGATTATCCCTTTGGCGCAAAAACATCATCTTGCAGTCCCAACATGTGCCATGCTGTATCAGCAAATTAAAGAGATAGAAGCAGAATATAAATAATGGTACAGTATTTCCCGGAAAATAATTTATGTATGTATAAACAAAAAAGCTATTTAGAGATTCTACAGGAGGTTTTGTTATGAATGGACAACAGTTACTGCAAGAGGTGCAACAATACGAAACGCAGTTGCGAGAAAACCGACGCTACTTGCATAGTCATCCGGAAACAGGATTTGCACTGACCAATACAGTCGCCTTTGTGAAAGAAAAGCTTGTCGCTATGGGCTATGAACCGCAGAATTGCGGGAAGGCCGGAGTGATGGCCTTGGTTGGAGGCAAGAGGCCGGGAAAAGTATTTTTGCTTCGTGCTGACATGGATGCACTGCCAATTCAGGAAGCGGCAAATGTAAAATTTGCTGCTGTAAATGGGAATATGCATGCCTGTGGGCATGATTTACACGTTGCCATGCTGTTGGGTGCAGCTCAATTACTAAAGCAACATGAAAATGAAATTGAGGGCACAGTAAAATTGATGTTTCAGCCTGCCGAAGAAATTTTTGCTGGTGCGCGAGATATGTTGGACGCCGGTATATTAAAAAATCCGGATGTTGATGCGGCAATGATGATACATGTAGTTGCTGCTGCATGTTCTGCGACCGGCACAGTTGCAATTCCAGATGCCGGTGTTGGAAATCCAGCTGCCGATTTTTTTGAAATTGAGGTGCAGGGTAAGGGCTGTCATGGTTCTATGCCTAATACGGGAGTAGACCCTGTGACTGTGGCAGCCCATATTCTGTTGGCGTTACAAGAACTGCACGCCAGAGAATTGGCTATGGCTGATCGGGCTGCGCTGACAATCGGGATGTTTCATGCAGGTGAGGCGGCTAATGTAATTCCAGATATGGCAGTTATGAGCGGCAGTATTCGTACCTATGATGAAGAAACACGAGCGTTTTTGAAAAATCGTTTAGTGGACGTGGCTCAACACACGGCAGAAGCTTTTCGTGCAAAGGCGCAAGTAACATTTGGCGGTGGATGCCCAACTTTATGGAATCAGAAAGAATTGGTTGCTAGTGTAAAGCAATATACAAAAGAATTGTTGGGCACAGAATGGGCGATTGCACCGGAAGATTTTCAAGCTGCGCCGGAAAAAAATTTTCTAAAGCAAGGTAATGGCTCTGAGGACTTTGCTTATGTAAGCCGACAAGTACCAACTGTTATGCTGGCTTTGGCGGCTGGGCAGCCGGAAAAAGGCTATGTATATCCGCAGCATCATCCAAAGGTAATATTTGATGAAAGCGTTTTGGTTTTCGGATGTGCTGTGTATGTCTATAATGCGATGCGCTGGTTGGAGGAACATAAAGCAAGCGGTTGTTAAGGCTAGAAAAACGGAAAGGCAGTATCGTGAAAAATCTGTAATGACGATACTGCCTTCTACATTGTTTAGGCTATAAATTTATTCATTTCGGCCTTACTGCGGAAAAATTTGAGGGCGATGGGAATGACTGCAATTAATAGCAAACAGGATACCGTCATCATCAGATTGGTGGTGGAGGTATAGGCGAAGGCTAGGCTCTCCGGTGAAGAATCGGTAACGGCTGCGATACGCAAATCGGCAATATTACCGGCGATACCTACAATGAGCGCGTTCAACATTTGCTGGAACCAGTTGGTCAATGATGATGCATGACCTGATAATTCCGATGGTACGCTGGACATTTGCGCGTTGGTAGATACTAAATTGATGGCGCCCATACCGCAGGAGCGCACGCACATAGCTAAAATAATGAATAAGATGGGTGTAGTAGGTACGGCAGTTAAAAATGGTGCAGAGCCTATCAATAAAACGATAATACCCAGTACCATCAGATTTTTTTCGCCCAATTTAGGATAAAAGGCGGTAGCAATTGGCATAATGATAATGGCAATTAAAGAAGTTGGCAGCATAATCATGCCGGTTGCCAGTGGTGATACACCTAAGCCGCTTTGCAGGAACAGCGGCATTAAAAATGTAATCATATATAATGCAATGGAATTCATGCCGCCGGCGATTAACGCTGCGACGTAACGGCGGAATTTTAAGACACTCAAGTTCAGCAGTGTGTCAGAACGGTTGTGGCTGCGGATGATATAAGCGGCCAGACAGGCGAGACCCAGAAAAATGCCAAGCAGTAATTTTAAGGAGAGGCCCCAATTGGACAAATTGCTGAAGGTAAACAGTAAGATTAAACTGCCCATAGAAGTCAGTGCCAGGCCAGGGAAATCCAGGCGCGCATTGCTTCTGATGGTGTCTTTCTGCAATAGCTTTAATGTCAAAAACAGTGCTAGCACGACAAAAGGAATATTGAATAAAAGCAAAAATCGCCAATCGGCTACACTGAGAATAATACCAGAGAGTACCGATGGCAGCATACCGCCTACCATGTTGGCCATTCCCCAGGTGCTGGCGGCTTTGGCTTGCTGACTGGCAGGTAAGGCCTGGTATAGCATCGCCAATGATAGCGGCGATAAAAGGCCGCCTGTCAGCCCCAGGAAAAAGCGAGCCACAATTAATATTTCAATACACCAAGCCAACGCACCGACAATAGAGAGCGCTAAAACGCAGCAAAGTGCCAAACAAAAAATGCGTTTGTAACCGAAGCGGTCACCTAAAAATCCGGCGGCGGGAATAATCATGCCGGCAGCCAACATGTATCCAGAAGTGAGCCATTGTACCGTGGCTAATGGTGCATCGAAATAAGTCATCATAGTGGGCAATGCTACATTAAACATGGTAATGTTCAATGTGCCGATGACAGCACCTAAGCCTAATGTAAGTAAGAGTAAAAATGTGTGTTGTTGTTTCACAAAAATCCCTTCTTCATACAGTAATTTCATAATTAGATAGTTTACTATTTATAATACCAGCCTGCAAGAAAATATTGTAACAGAAAAAATTTTTGTCAAAATTTTGGAGATACAAAAAATACGTGTGACTATTTGAGTGCGAGATGTAATTGTATGCACATGAAAAAAACAATACAAAAAACAACTGTATGATTGTTGAAAAATTTCTCTCGCACAGTTGTCCTTTTGTATTAGACCAATTCGTTTCCCATATCTTTTTTGCCTCGGAAGTATTTAAGAGCAATTGGAATGATTGCAAGGAATGTGATACACGAGATTGTCATTAAAATACTGGTGCTAGAAATATAAACGGCAGAAATTTCATCCACTAAGTTCTGTTTTATAATTATAAAGAATGGGTTGGATAGGTTGAAAGGCTGAATAAAAAATACCACATGATTTTTGAAGCGCCCTCGTTCGTTAGATTTTTAGTCTAATTTGGGGGACGATACAATTTTCATGCGGTACTTTTTCATTTGGCGATATAGGCAAATCCAATAGCGCCGGGACCAATATGGGTGCCGACAGTACTGCCTAAGTCGCAGTAAAGATAATCATCGTTCGGTAGAACTGCGTCTAGCGCCCGCACCATTTCATCGCGGCCTTCTAAATTGATAGCGTGGGAAAATACGACTGGATAATGTTCATCGGCAGGCTCTTTCTCTAAATGCTGTTCCATCCAACGAAGGGCGGCTTTGTGGCCGCGAACTTTTCCCACCACTTCTACTTTTCCATCAATCAGTGAAATAATCGGCGTAATTCCTAACACGCCGCCAATTTTGGCGGTAGCCGCTGAAACGCGGCCTCCCATCTGTAAATATTTCATGGTTTTCATACAGGCGATTAAACGTACTTTTTGATTTAAAGCAGTGAGATGCTCTGCAATTTGCTGCGCAGAAAATTGTTGTCCCCGTAGGCGCACCGCTATTTGCACCAACAGATGTTGACCCAACGCGGCGTTCAGGCTATCTACCAGATAAATTTTGTCTGTTTGCAGCATTTGTTTAGCTGTTAATGCGGACTGATAAGTGCCGCTCAATTGGCTTGACAAAAGAATCATAACAATTTCGTCACCCGCTTCCAGATAAGGCTGAAAGGTCTGACAAAATTGAAATGGCGTGATTTGCGATGTGGTTGGCAATTTATCGACAGTTTCTAATTTGTTATAAAATTCAGTCACCGATAAATTTTGCCGGTCCAGGTATTCGGTTTCACCAAACGAGATGTGAATGGGGATAACATCCACTTGTAGTTGCGCAGCAGCTTCCAAATCTAAATCGCCGCTGCTGTCAGTTATGATACGAATCAAAATAAAACCTCCGATGTATATTTCTACTGCCTTCAATTTGTCGTTTTATCTGATACCCCCAACCTATCGGCAAAGACAGTACAAAAAATTTTGCGGCAGTAGAAAAAGGATATAAAAGTAATAATAATCAATATATTTCCTAGGTGTCAACTGTCATGTATAAATTTTTGCAATTTGTAACTAAATCAAAAAAATATTTATACAGAAACTTGAAAGACAATGGTTTATTTCTTTTTTGCGATATCGTAAAATAAAAAGCAAATTTTTTGACGGGGGATTTTATGATATGGGGAATAAGAAAGAAAGCAGAGGAAAAACAAGACTGTCAAATATTTTTCAAATTTACCGCCGTGATTGGAAAAACATTTTGCATAATCCGGTAGCATTGTTGATCGTGGTAGGGCTGTTGGTGTTGCCATCTTTATATGCTTGGGTCAATTTGGTCGCTTGTTGGGATCCATACGGAAATACCAATGGTATTAAGGTAGCCGTGGTCAATTTGGATAAAGGCGTCACGCTGGAGGGCAATGCTATCAATGCCGGTGATGAGATTGTGAAAAATTTGCAGGGCAATGATGCCATAGGCTGGCAGTTTGTAGAGGAAGATGACGCCGAATATGGGCTTACCCATGACCGCTATTATGCAATGCTGGAAATTCCAGAAGATTTTACGAAGCAGCTTGTCAATGTGCTGGATGGCGACTATCAAAAGCCGCAAATTATTTATCGGGTGAATGAAAAAAGTAATGCCATTGCGCCCAAAATTACGGATACCGGTGCGAAAACTGTAACCAACGAGGTCAGCAAAGCCATTTTAGAAGTGGTGGATAAGGTTGTATTCTCTATAGGCAACGATGTGGGGCAAGGCTTAGAGAGCAACGAAAGCAAAATCAAAAGGCTGCGGGATGTCGTGCTGACAGTGAATGTCAACTTCAATGAACTGGTAGCGGAGTTGGAAAAGGCGCAGGAAGGGCTTGCCACTGTGGAGGAATTGTTGGCGACTGCCAATGAATCGGTGCCTCTTATGGAAGACGGCATTCATCAGCTAAAAGATTTTTCGGCACGGAGCGACGCGCTGTTAGGCGACGCGGAGCAATTTCGGGCAGATAGTGTGGCGTATATCAGCGATAAATTTGACCGGTGTCAACAGTTGGTAGATGAAACGCGGGCTTTACTGCAGGAAACGCGGACAAAGTTGAACAGTACGGAGGATCTGGTGCGGGATGTGCCGCCACTGTTGGAAAAAGCAGAGGCTTTACAGGCTACGTTAGAGGCTGTATTGCGGTGGTTGGAGCAGCAGGATATTCAGGAGCCGGATTACGATAAGTGGCTGCAGTTGCTGCAGTCGGCAGAGAATGCTGCAGAGAAGCTGGTGGACGTATTGCAAAGGTTAGCGCAAAATCCAGAGCAGGTGCAGCAGGTGATTGTTGTCATGTATGACACAGCGGATGCAGCACTGCAGAAGCAGGAAACGGCGTTGAAGTTGGTGGAAAGGGAGCTGCAGGCGCTTTTGGAAGCAGCACAGACAGAAGAAGAAAGAATGTTTTTGACGCAAAAAATAGAGCAAACCCAACAGGCGCAGGCAGCGTTACAGCAGACGATTGCCGATAACCAGAGCAAGCGGGAGGCAGTGGCTGCGATGGCGCCGGAAGAGGTTGTGGCTAAAATTGACTCGATTGTGCAGGAGGTAACGCAGGCACAAGCTAAGGTGCAGGCGGTGGAAGCTCTGGTGCAGAAGCTGCAAAATTCAGGCATCAGTGTGGAAACGATTTTGCAGGATTTGCGCGATGTAGATTCTTTGTTAGACAGAGACATTAAGCAGGTACGTTCGTTGTTGGAAACGGCAGATAAGGTCTTTGTGCTGTCGGATGAAATTTTAGATACTGCTGAGGAAACTTTAGATGAAATTGAGCGGGCTATGCAGGAGATTACGGCGCAATATGAAAATCGTTGGGCTGATATGCTGGATGGAATGTTTGCCGATTTATATCAAACGTTAGACAATTTGAATGAAGCTTTGGAGCGGGCCGATGGCGCTGTTCCTAAAATCAGCGATTTGCTGCAGCAAGCCAGTGATACAGAAACAAAGGGCGCAGATTTGCTGGCCCAGTTGAACAAGGCTGTTCCGGAGGCGAAAGCGGAGTTGGCGCGGCTCAGTCAAATTATGAATAAGTTCAGCGATAGCAATTTGGACACGTTAATCAGTTTATTGGAAAATGATACCGATGCAGCAGCCGATTATTTCTCCGGTCCAGTAGAGCTAAAAGAAGAACGGCTGTATCACATGGACAATTACGGAACAGCTATGGCGCCGTTTTATACGATTTTGTCTTTGTGGGTGGGGTGCTTGCTGTTAAGTGCTGTGCTTACCACGGAAGCCAAGCCGGCTGAAGCAGAACGGGCGAATACAATGATGGAAGAATATTTCGGCAAGATGCTGACGTTTTTGACGATAGGGATTGGTCAGTCCTTGATTGTTGCTTTGGGCGATAAATTCATACTGGGTGTGACGGTTGTCGATTTGCCGTTGTTTTTAAGTGTCAGCGTTTTTGCTTCTATCATATTTATGCTGATTGTTTACAGCTTGGTGTCCATTTTAGGTGTGGTAGGAAAAGCGGTCTGTGTTATTTTGTTAGTATTCCAGATTGCTGGTGCAGGCGGGACGTTCCCGGTGGAAGTGATGCCGGAGTTTTACCAGATTATTCAGCCGTATCTGCCGTTTACTTATGCCATTGGTGCTATGCGGGAAGCTGTTGCAGGACCGGTGGCAGAAAGCCTGTGGTACGATTTCTGGCATTTATTAATTTTTGGAGCTATGGGGCTGGCAATTGGAATGTTGCTGAAAAAGCCGCTGCATCCGTTGATGGAATGGTTTAACCGAAAGTTTAAAGAGAGCGGCATTAGTGAATGAGCACAGAGTTATCCACAGGCAGTGGATAACTCTGTGGATAACCTCTGAATATCGGTGAAAAAATTGTGAGTTTTTTGCTTGGTTGTCAGGAAAATAGAAGCGGTGATTTAAAAAAATAGGTAGTCTAAATGATACCTTTCGCGGAAAATAATAAAAAGGAAGTCCGAAAACAAGCCTGTCTTCGGACTTCCTTTTTATTTTTCCGGCAAGAAAAAAATCATCCACTAATATCCACATTCTGCATAGATTTATGCACAAGTGTGGAGAAATACTTCTTTATTGCAGTTTTCGCTTATAAAAAGTGGTCATACCGCCGATATCGTGTACATTGGTAAATCCATGGGCGTAAAGCAGCTTTGTAGCCTGTTTGCTGCGAGCGCCGCTTTGACAATAAATTAAAATGGTTTTGTTGCGGTTGCCTAAAGTCTGGACCGCTTTCTTTTCTAAATCGTTCAACGGCAGATTGATGCTGTTGGGTAAATGGCTGTAGGCGAATTCGTCGGGTGTGCGCACGTCCAATAAGGTTACTTTGCGGTTCCCCTGCAGCAGAGACCAGCCATCTGCCGGAGATAGAGAACGATAAATTAATTTTCCGTCTTTTTTCTTTTCGGTTGTTTGAAGCGGGCGGCTGCTGCGCCAACTGGTGAACAGTAAAAAAATGACTGCGACAGCGAGAATAGGAATCCAATGTGAGAGCTCCATAAAATCAACTCCATTTGCAGAAATAAAAATTTGTATTATGATGTACTATGCCACAGGAAAAATTTTTTGTCAAATTTTTTGAGTGATTTTAGAAAAATTAACGAATGTATATAATGAAACATGTTTTAGGGGGGATGGGATTGATACGAAGCGAGGAACGGCAACTTTTACAACTGCTGTTAGAAAATCCAGAGCAGGGTTTGTCGGAGGCGATAAAACAGTACGGCAAAACCGTGCATTGGATTGTGATCAAAATATTGGGCGGAGGTGGGCGTTTAGAGGTCGAAGAATGTACTGCAGATGTATTTGTGCGATTGTGGCAAAGTGCTGCGCGGTTTGATTGGACACAGGGAACATCGCTGGCTTCCTGGCTATACGGAATTGCCCGGCATACGGCGTTGGATTATCGCCGCAGACAGCGTGGAATAAAGGCTTTACCGCTGGAAGAAACAGATTTGAAGCTGGAGCTTAATTTGGAAGAAATGTTAGCCCGTACACGCAACGAAGAGATTTTGCGCGCTGTGATAGATGCTATGCCAACACCGGAACGGGAAATTTTTATCTATCGTTACTTTTTGGAAATGCCTGTTAAGGAGATTGCTGCTCAGCTCAATTTGTCAGCGAAGCAGGTAGAAAATAAATTATACCGCGGGCGGTTATCACTACGGCAGCAATTGCTGGAGAAAGGGGTGGTTCGATGAGCCGTATAGAAGAATTGATGGATTTGCCTGTAGAGCCGGAAATTTTAGAGCAGATGGCTGAAACTACGTGCTTGGATAGTAAAATACAAGAACGAATTCAGAAACTGGCTCTGGATAAAATAAGCAGGTTACAGGATCAAGCAAGTCGGAGCCTAACGGCTGTGACCGCACCGATAGGTAAAGCACAAGAAAAAGAAGCGGCTGGAAAATCCAAAAGACAACGCAAAAGAAGAAAGACAGTACGTCTGGCAGCACTGCTGGCTGCCTGCGCCCTAGTGATATCAGTAGGGACTGCCGCTATGGCTACGTTATCTACCGATAGTAGGTTATTGGAGGTACTGCACGTCGATAGCAAGTCGCAAATCGCTCAACTCGATGAAATGCGCACACCAATTCAGCAATATGCCAAGGCCGATGGCTATACAGTAACGGTGCAGGAAGCTATCAGCGACAGACACAACACTTGGGTGCTGTTGGAAGTAGAAGCTCCGCTTGATGTGGTGTTGGATGAAAATTGCGTATTCTTTAAAAATACGCATATTCAAATGGAACATATGAGCGGCCATGGTTATACAATTTATACATTACCCGATGACAATCCAAACGACAATAAACTCAGCTTTGTGCTAGACTTTTCTGCGCGTAAAAAACTGGCGGGGCAAAAGCTTACCTTACAGTTAGGCATGTTGTTAGCAAATGAACTGAACGAGGCGTTAGAGATAACCGGAGAGCGTTTATTGGCGGAAGGCCCATGGGAATTTTGGTTTGAGATACCTGAGCAGGATTCTACTGTAACCATGTGGCAGTGGAAAACGCTATGGTATCAAGACGAAAGCTTTTTGCTGCAAAAAATAGAGGTGTCGCCGTTAAGTATTGCTTTGCAGGAGATAAAATTAACTACGGCTATGTATTTGCGATTGAATGAAGAACCAGTGTACGTGTATTTAAAAGATGGGACACAATTGACATTAACCAGCAACAGTAGCGGCAGCAGCGGGCTGGGAATGCAGTACCAATACAAGTTCCCATTTCCCTTGGATATGGCAGAAATCGACAGGATTGTGTATTGTGATGCAGAATTAAATTGGTAGGAAAACGATAGTTTTTGTTCACGTTATATTTGGGAAACTTTGTAGATATTGCTTCGCGCTGTTGTCTACAGTGGTTCCTTTTTCGTAGTTTAGTGATGTTAATTTGTCAGGTAAAAACCGCATGATGTATCTTGTCAATCCCTTATGAAAGAATTCTCAATAAAAATTTTTATGCAATAGTATTTATCTTCCTCTTTTTGCCTCCTTTTTTGGAAGCTTTATTTGGAATTCCAGTATTTTTTCTTGTATAATTTTCTTTTTGCCAGCCTCAGCAAAATTTATAAAGCCAGTTTGTTTTTACATATGCTCAGTTTATTTTAGAGTCATGCTTTAAATTTTGGCTTACATAAAAAAATATTTTTTATTTCTTAAATTTTAGTTATCGGAATTTCTAGTGTCAATCATCATTTTTTTATATGAAATTAGGAAAAGTTTCATGTTTTTTATTTGGAATAACTGTAGTATAATAGAAACATAAACAAAGCACTAATATAAAACAGAGAGGATTTTCATGGTATGAATTGTCTGGCAGTCGGTATTGGCGGTTTTGTTGGTGCAATCGGTAGATATTTACTGAGCTTCATTTCAGGATATTATTTTCTGGAGTTTCCTTTAGGCACCATGCTCATCAATTTAACCGGTTAACCGGGGCATTCTGTATCGGTTTTATTGCAGGTATTACGCCGTTTAGCGTACTGTCGGAGCAGCAACAGCTATTCTTTAAGGCAGGCTTTTGCGGCGGTTTTACCACTTTTTCAACGTTTTCACTGGAGACGTTACAGCTATTGGAACAGCGGCGTTTTTTATTGGCGGGTAGTTATGCTTGCGGCAGTGTGTTGCTTTGTTTAGGCGGCGTTTGGGCTGGGAAAACATTGGCGGGAATGGTATGTTCTTAAATTTATTGTTGGTTATCATTATTAATGGACATATCAATTTTTAGAACGGTGCTCAGCAAAAATAGCGGGCCAAAAGTTTGCTGATTAAAAAATCTCTCCACTGTATGCAAAATACTGCGCACACTGCCAAAAAATAAATGTTTTTGTGGTGCAAGGGAAAGTACAGTTTACAAGGGACTACACAGGGTAGGTATCTGACGGGAAGTGTGCCGCCCGTCAGATTTTCCATGTGATATTCAAGCTGTCGCTTGTGGCGGCTACGGTGGTAATCATCAAATCCACCACACGCCGCTTGTCGTCAAAAGATACATTCTCCCAAGTGTCGAGGTAGCCGGAAATCTGGCTGACCTGTTCCGGGCTAATGGCTTCCACCGTCAACTCCGCTATCCTCGCCAGAAGTTCCTGCTTGCGTCCGTCCAGTTCCGCTATCTTCACATTCACATAGGAGAGCAGGACATTGTTTGCGCCCGTCAGACTGTCCACCAGCTTTTCAATCTCGCTGTCCACATGGAGAAGTTCCA
>CABQBF010000002.1 GCA_902462325.1 uncultured Peptococcaceae bacterium | reverse complement strand
CTACAGCGGCGGTATGAGTTGTTGCGGAACCTACTGCGGGGTATAACCAATATAGGCAGAGCCTTTTAAAGCCCTGTTCTTTTTATGATTGAGATTTTGTATTTGTAGGAGGAGCTGATGACGGGATGCACTCCAAAAATATTTTGGTGGTGGATGATGAAGATAAAATCGTGGATGTGGTGGCAGCCTTTTTAGAGAAGAAGGGCTATGCTGTTTTTTGCGCTTTCAATGGGGCTGATGCTCTGAAAATTTTGGAGCAGGAAAATATTTTGCTGGTGATATTAGATTTGATGCTGCCCGATATTTCCGGCGAAAGGCTTTGTCAGATAATCCGTAAAAAATCTAGAGTGCCAATCATTATGCTTACTGCCAAGGTCGGGGAGCAGGATGTGCTGAATGGCTTAGCCCTAGGCGCCGACGATTATATCAGAAAGCCCTTTAGCCTGAAAGAATTGTATGCCCGTGTGGAAACTGTGCTGCGCCGCGTGCAGGATGATTTGGTACCGCTGTACCGAAAAAATTCTTTTGGCGATGGAGACCTTATTGTTGATTTTGAGAAAAATAGTTTCTGCAAGGGCGGACAGCCCATAAAATTGACGCCGATAGAAGGCGCACTGCTGTCTGTGCTGATGAAATACCCGGGAAAGGTGTTCAGCCGGGAGGAACTGATTGCGCAGGCTCTGGGTACAGAATTTGACGGCTACGACCGGACCATTGACAGCCATATCAAGAATCTGCGTCATAAAATAGAGGACAATCCACGGAAGCCGCGCTATGTGCTTACCATTCATGGTAAGGGCTATCGCTTTGGGGGTGAGTAAGCTGAAATTACCCAGTCTCAAATCTCGGTTTGCTGCTATCATCGCCTTGGTCGTTTTGGTGACAGTTGTGCTCATCAGTTTTTTATCAAACTGGCTGATTAATGTACAGTTTGAAGCGTATATTACCGAGGCGCGAGAAAAAGACGCGCAGGAAATCGTTACCAAGCTGGGCAGTTTGTATGTAGCCCATGAAGCTGCATGGGATATGGACGCACTGCACACCTTAGGGATGTTTGCCTTATATGACGGCTATATCATCAAGGTGTATGATGGAGCGGGTCAATCAGTATGGGACGCTGAATATCATGATATGAGTCTGTGCGCCCAGGTTATGCAGGAAATCTCAGAGCAGATGCGGGAGAAATATCCGAGGGCCAATGGAGAATTTATGGCGAAAAATTATCCCATTATTCAAGAGGGACAAGTTATCGGCGCAGTTACCATCAGCTATTATGGGCCATATTTTCTGAATGAGAGCGATTTTAAATTTTTGCAGGCATTAAATGGCGTATTGTTGGCTGTAGGGTGCTTGGCGCTGCTGCTGTCAGTGCTGATCGGTTCTTTGATGGCTCGTAACATCAGCAGACCAATCAGCAACGCCATAGAGATTACCAAAGAAATTGCGGCCGGTCATTACCATGCTAAATTTGAAGGAGTGCCGAATATACAAGAGCTGGCAGAGATGACTGCGGCGATTACCCATCTTTCCGATACCCTACAGCGGCAGGAGCGTTTACGCAAACAGATGACAGCCGATATTTCCCACGAATTGCGGACGCCGCTGACTACAGTGCGCACCCATCTGGAAGCTATGATGGAAGGTGTGTGGGAACCGACAGCGGACAGGCTTGCTTGCTGTCAGGAGGAACTTGAACGCATTACGAAAATTGTGCAGGAGCTGGAGGAGCTGTCCATTATGGAGAGCGGCACTTATCAATTACAAAAATCGCAGGTCAATTTACGGAAGTTGGCAGAAACATGCAGCCGTGCCTTTGAATCAGAGCTGCATCAAAAGCGACAAAAGCTGTCTGTAAGAGGGCAGATAGAGGATATCGAAGCAGATGCAGATAAGCTATTGCAAGTAGATCGCAATCTGTTATCCAATGCTATTAAATATACGCCGGAAGGCGGAACAATCACCGTTTGCTTCAAAGAAACGGCGACACAGGCCATCATGGAGGTTATCAATGATGGGCCGGGCATTCCGCAAACAGAGCTTCCATTCATTTTTGAACGGTTCTATCGGGCTGATAAATCCCGCAATCGAAAATTGGGCGGGTCCGGTATCGGGCTGGCTGTTGTAAAAGCTATTGTGGAAGCCCATGGCGGATCGGTCAGTGTTTTCAGCCAGGAGCAGATGGAAACCCGTTTTGTAATAACATTGCCAAAACAGTAATACGGATATTATTAAAAAAGTACCGCTTTCACAGGCGGTATTTTTTATGAAAATTTTTGGGAAAGGATCTTTACGATTGGTAAATTTGGTAGCATAATAGAGAAAGCTGGCTTTTCAGACAGCATGAGATAAAGAGTAAGCGAGGTAGGAGAATTTGTTATGAATCGTAAAAGTTTTATTGTCGGCGCTTTGTTGGCATTAATTCCAGGCGTGTTGTGGGGGCTTTCCGGCGTATTTGGACAATATTTATTTCAGCAACGGGGGTTAAGCGCCGAATGGCTGACTACGGTGCGTTTGTTGATTTCCGGCAGCTTGATGCTTATCATCAGTTTTGCTTGGAACAAGGAAAAAACGCTGGCCATTTTTCAGAACCGCAGAGATACTGTGCGGCTGATAATTTTTGCAGTGTTTGGCTTAATGGCTGTGCAACTGACCTATTTTGTGTCTATCGCCAAATCCAATGCGCCGACGGCAACGATTTTGCAGTATCTGTTTCCGGTGTTGATTGTGCTGTTCACGGCTGTGTATAGCCGCAAGCTGCCGCAGAAAAAAGAAGTGGTTGCCATTGTGATGGCGGTGGTTGGAATTTTTCTGCTGGTGACTCACGGCAATCCCAACACGTTAAACATTACAGTGGAAGCGCTGATCTGGGGGCTGGTGTCGGCGGTAGCCATGGCTTTTTATACCATGTATCCGGGCAGCTTGCAACTGCGCTGGGGTTCCCCGGTGATTGTAGGCTGGGGCATGCTGTTCGGCGGCATTGCCATCAATTTTTATCATCCTTTTTGGAAGTTTACCGGAGATATGGATTGGATGGCTTGGCTGATGGTGGCCTTTATTGTGTTGTTTGCTACCTTCGGTGCCTTTTATATTTATCTGGTCAGCGTTACTATAATTGGCGCCACCTATGCCAGCCTGTTTGCCTGCATAGAGCCGTTGGCTTCAGCGTTTTTCTCCGTTATTGGGTTGCATCTGGTGTTTAACTATATGGATTGGATCGGTGCGTTTTTAATTTTGGCCACCATGTTTTTGTTGTCCTGGAAGGGAAAAGAGCGGCCTGCTGAAACAGAAGAGGAAAGGGCTGACCTATAATTGGACGGTAAATTTTGTCGGCGCTTTACTGTTGTGCGGCGGGCAGACAAGAAAGGCATTGACATTGCCGTGATTTCGGACAATAATATAACTTGTTGAGACATTTATAGGACAGGGGTGTTGTGAGATGTATATTGGACAAACAGGCGAGAACCAGATTGCACTTGCGATTGAAGGGTACCAATATCCAGAAAATCCGCAAAATTATTTTGAAGCCAACTGGCTGATGGTGGACTTGGCGGTTTGTACACCAAAAGCACAGTGGCAAGCCCAGGCTCCTGTGATATTATCCAGCGAGTTAAATTGTTTTATTGATTGGCTGCAGGCAACTGGTGAAAATAGGGCGCAAAATCGTTTTTTTGATTTTGAAGAACCGACGCTGTATATTTGTGTGACAGACCGCACAACCCATGCCGTCACCTTAGAATTTCATTTTCATTTGGATTTTCGCTGTCCGGAAGAAGAACAGCATGAAACACGGGTGGCTGTTGTTTTAACTTTAGCGGAATTGGACTCGTGGATTCGTCAGTTAAAGCAATATGCGGAAGATTATCCTGTGCGATATGTTTTTGAAATGCTTTGATGGGGTATATTAGTAGTGATTACCAAACTATTTTAGGAGGAAGCAGGCATGGACATAACAGCACTTTTTAAATTAGGCTATGGCTTATATGTAATCGGCACGGAGCTGGATGGCGTTGCAGCCGGCTGCACAGCCAACACCGTGATGCAGATTACCAGCGAGCCAGCGCAGATTGCAGTGGGATTAAACAAAAATAACTATACCAACGAAATGATTCAGAAAAGCGGAAAATTAACCGTATCTATTTTAGATAAAACGGCCGATATGAATTTAATCGGCAATTTTGGCTTCCAGAGCAGCCGCACAGCGGACAAGTTTGCCAACAGTGGTCAGGCTTTGGTGAAGGATGCTTTTCAGGTGCCTTATCTGGCGGAGCATACTAGCGCCGTATTGTCGGCGAAAGTGGTGAATACTTTGGATTGCGGCACCCATACGCTGTTTTTATGTGAATTGACTGATGCGCAGGTATTATCCAAAGAAGAACCGATGACCTATGCTTATTATCATAGTGATGTGAAAACAAAAAAAGCGCCTGTTGCGGCAGGCAGCGGTGAAAAATGGCAGTGTAGCGTGTGCGGCTACGTGCATGAGGGCGCTCTGTCTGACGATTTTGTCTGCCCGGTATGCAAACAGCCTGCTAAGGTGTTTGTGAAATTGGAAAACGCGGAAGCGCAGAAACCGGCAGAACAACAGGGCGAAAAATGGCAATGCACGGTTTGCGGTTATATCCATGATGGCGCTGTGGATGATGACTTTATTTGTCCTATCTGCAAGCAGGGAAAAGCCGCTTTTGTAAAAAAGGCATAGAAAATATTTTATCCTGCATAAAACGATAAACTGCAATCGGGGTTTCTGGTTGCAGTTTTTTTGCGGGAATTTTGGGCAAAGCGCCGTAACAGAAAAACAGCATGCAGCCGTTGCCACCCTCTTGTCATATTTGCCACTCCCCTATTGGTTGAGCGAAAAAACTCAGCATCAACCCTACATCGGGCTACACCGCTTTGCGATTGGCTGAAGAACCAGCATTCGTTGATAGCGTTGCTGTACGGAGAAATGGATTGAGATTGTATTCCTGATAAGAAGCTGCTATACTAAACTTATGATTTATATTTAAAGGAGGAGTAAGATATGTTACATGAAGTAAGCTTCCCGTCTTATAATCAGAGAGATACCGTGCAGGGCTGGATTTATGTGCCGGCAGCGCAGCCGAAGGGCATTGTACAGTTGGTGCATGGGTTTGGCGAGCATTCCAGACGGTATTTTCATATGATTGTGAAATTGATGGATGCCGGGTTTATTGTAGCCGCCGACGACCATGTGGGTCATGGAAAAACCGCTATGATGAACAATACCTGGGGCGATTGGGGCGATGCCGGTTTCCGCACTATGATGGAGGATGAACACAGGCTGACTACTGTGGTAAAAGAAAAATATCCGAACTTGCCTTATTTCATGTTTGGTCATAGCATGGGTTCTTTTATTGCCAGAGATTATGCGGCCAAATATGGTACAGAATTGGCAGGGCTGATTATTTGCGGCACTGCCGGAAAGTTCCAAGGCGCGGCGGAGGTGCTGCCCTTGCTGGAAGCAGCAATCGCAGCAGGCAAAGGGAAAGAATCGGATCCCCAGTATGCAGGTCAGCTAATGGGCTGGATGGGCGAACGGTGCGGCGAGGTGAAGCTGGGCAACGAATGGATCTGCGCTGACCCTTATGTGCAGTTGGATCATGCGCAGGATCCTTTTGATGCCTTTACCAAAGCGACCACCAATCAGGCTATGCGGGACTTTGTGCAGATGATGCTCTGCATTGAAGGTACTCAGTGGGCAGAAAAGGTTCCGGTGCAACTGCCGGTTTATAACATTGCCGGTGATCAGGACCCAGTAGGGAATTATGGCGAAGGCGTTTATTTGGTGAGCAATTGGCTTTACAGCACAGGTCATTCGGTACAGACCAAGCTGTATGCAGGCTATCGCCATGAAATTCATAATTACAACGACATCAAGGACGAGGTAGAAGCTGGGATCATTGCTTTTTTGAACGGTGTTTTGGAAAAGCAAGCTGTATAGAAATCTTGTAACGAAGAAAGGCTGCAAGCAGATCGGTGTCTGGTTGCAGCCTTTTTATTTTTATCAGAGTGATAGTGAAAATTGGGCAATCAATTCCATGATTTCCGTATGAATTTCTTCTATGCTGCGGATTTGGTCGTTGGTGACGCAGTTGATACGGTGCCACTGCTGATGCTGGGCGATGGCGGTGGCGTTTTCATAGGCTTGCTGCAGATATTGCTGGTCGGCTTCGTGGATATCTTGGGTCAGGCCTTGTTTGAGCGCGTTGCGCTGCTGGCGCAACCGCAGGCTGTAGGCCGGCGGCATATCTAAAAAGATAACGCAGTCGGGACGGGGCAAGCCGAAGATATTGTATTCTAAATCGGAAAGCCAATGGATATACCGTTCTTTTTCTGCAGCCTCGGCAATTTTACCAGCCTGATGTACTAAATTGGAGGTGACATAGCGGTCCGCAATGATGATGCCGCCGTTCTCGTAAAAGGGCTGCCAGTCCTTACGGAAGGAGGCGAAACGGTCTACGGCAAAAAATACAGAGGTGGCAAAAGCATTGACCGATTGCGGGTCGCTGCCGAACTCTCCGTTGAGATACATTTTAATCAGGCTGGAGGAAGGGCTGTCGTAGTTGGGAAAGCTGACCTTGCGTACAGGTTTATCCTGCTTTTGCAGCGCCTGATATAATAAATCGGTTTGGGTGGCTTTGCCGCTGCCGTCCACCCCTTCGATGACAAATAATGTTCCATTCATGGTGATAACTCCTTTTCTGGTTCTGCAATAATGGTCAGCATTTCATCGGCGCTGCCGCCGCTGGCTTGCCAAAGGGCTACAATTTCCCGGGTAATGATTTCGCCGGGTACCAAAAGCGGAATGCCTGGTGGATAACGCAGAATAAATTGTCCGGCTGTAGCGCCTGCTGCCTGCCGCCAACAGATTTGCCGTTTTTCTTTGTAAAAGGCTTCCTGCAACGGATAACGCTGTTGGGGCAGCTCCCGACAGTAAAAACTGGGCATTGCCCGCATAGTGACGGTTTGTGCTTGGCTGAATTGGTCTAACGCCTGCAGGGCTTGATAAAGCCGTTGGGTCCATTGGTCGGTGGTCTGTATGGGCAGGATGAACAAAATGCCGTTGTTATCGTGCATCTCACTGTAAAGAGCGTGTCGGGTGCGCAGGTAAGCGTCCATTTCAGCGCCCGATAGTTTATCGGAAAGCAGATACAGCTTGAAGGGGTCCTGCTTCCATTGGGGCTGCCATAACAGGTGCAGCGTTTGCAGCGTGCTGGCAATGCGCCTGTGCAGCACGAAAATGGCCTGTAACCCCTGCTGAATGTGGGCATGGGCTTTTGTTCCCATATAGATACTTCCGGCTTCCAGAGAGGCCATTAACAGGTAGGACGGCGATGTGGTCTGCAATAAACTGAGAAAGGGCTCCAGCGAGGGGCCGTTATAATGCTGATGCACCAGCAACGCGCTGCTCTGGGTTAATACGGGCAAGGTTTTGTGCCAGCTCTGCACTACCAAATCGGCGCCGACATCTAACAAGGACGCGGGCAAATCGGCATGAAAATGCAAATGAGAACCGTGGGCTTCGTCGACAATGACGGTGAGACCATTCTGTTTGGCCAACTGCACACACTGTACATTGTTGGCGGTGATACCCTGATAGGTGGGATTGACCAAAATCAGATTGCGGCAGTCGGGATATTGCTGTATGTAATCCTGCAATACCTGTGTACTGATGCCAAGGGGCAGATTGGTGTTTGCATCCAATTCTAAGGGCAGATAAACAGGTTGGGCATGGGCTAAGAGCAGGCTATGATAAACAGAGCGGTGTACGTGGCGCGGCACAAACACCTGCCGATTACTGCAGGCGGCCATAATGGCAACTTGCAGACCTGCAGTAGTGCCGTTTACCAGATAGAAGCACTGCGCGGCACCGAAAATTTGCGCGGCCTGTTGCTGGCTTTGGGCGATGCAGCCCTCGGAAAAATGCAAATTGTCCAGACCGTCCAGCTCGGTGTAATCGTAGCTGGCAAATTGGCTGCCCCAGGCGTTTTGTAAGGTTTGCGGCAGAAACAATCCGTTTTTATGACCGGGCGTATGGCCGGAGATCGGCTGCTGCCGGTGCAGATTTTGCATCTGCTCCCATAAAAAAGGTGTGTAGGTGTGCGTCATAATGGTTACTCCTGTGTCTTTGATTTTCTCTAAGGGTATCATACCAGATTTCAGGGACAAATAAAAGTTTTTCTGTCGTTATTGACATATGCCGAAAACCAAGTATAATAAACTTTGTAAATGACATATGTCAATAACAGGCGGGAGGTGGCGGTACGTTGCCAAGGCCGAGAAAATGGAGAAAGGTTTGTTGTCTGCCCAATCACAGCCGGTTTGGACCGTTGGGCGGCTGTATCAGCGCAGAAGATGCCATTCAAATGACAGTGGATGAATACGAAACTATCCGGCTCATTGATTTGGAGGGCATGAATCAGGAAGCTTGTGCCAATCATATGAATATTGCCCGCACCACAGTGCAGGGTATTTATCTGGAAGCGCGGCGTAAATTGGCATTGGCGTTGGTAGAAGGACGGGTGCTGTGTATCGCGGGCGGCGATTATCGTTTGTGCGACGGGCAAGGCAGTTGCTGCCGGCAAGGCGGCTGTCAGAAGAAGCGCATGGAGCAGTTGGCACAGCGGCAGAAAGCAGACCATGAGAAAACAACGAAGGAGCGAGCGTTATGAAAATTGCCATTCCGGTAGAAGATTATGAAACGGAAATCTGTCCATCTTTTGGACGGGCACCTATGTTTTTGATTTATGACACAGAAACAAAAGAAAAAAAATTGCTTGATAACAGCGGCATTGCCGTACAGGGCGGTGCAGGTATCAAAGCGGCGCAGGTTGTGGTGGACCAGCAGGCAGAGGCTTTATTAGCGCCCCGCTGCGGTGAAAACGCTGCTAAGGTACTGCAGGGCGCCAATGTGAAGCTTTATCAAACAGAAAGCTTGTCGGTGGAGGAAAATATTCGGGCCTTTGAAGAAAACCGTTTGCAGGAATTGACGGACATTCATCCTGGTTTTCACGGACACGGGGGCAACTGAGATGAAAATTGCTGTGTTAAGCGGAAAGGGCGGCACAGGGAAAACGCTGGTTTCTGTTAATCTGGCAGCGGCGGCAGAGAGAGCTGCTTATTATGACTGTGATGTGGAGGAGCCCAACGGCCATTTATTTTTTAAGCCGCAGCAGGTGCATGAGTCGGTGGTGGCGGTAAAATCGCCGGAGGTAGACGAAACACGCTGCACAGGCTGCCGACAGTGCATGGACTTCTGCAAGTTTAACGCCATTGCCTGTATTCAGAATAAAGCGGTGGTGTTCCCTGATGTGTGCCATCCTTGCGGCGGCTGCGTGCTGGTTTGTCCGCAGCGGGCGATAAAAGAAACCAAACGGCCCATTGGGAAAATTATGCGGGGCGTTTCCGATGGCGTGCAGGTGGTGAGCGGTATGCTGAACATGGGGGAAGAGTCGGGCGTACCGATTATTCGCAGTATGCTGCAGGAGTTGAGGGAGCAGCCGCAGGAGCTGATTTTGATTGACTGTCCGCCGGGCAGTGCTTGTGTGGTCATGGAGAGTATCTTAGACGCCGATTATTGCATTTTAGTGGCAGAGCCTACGGTGTTTGGCGTCCATAATCTGAACATGGTGTATGAATTGGTGCAGCTTTTCCACAAGCCCTTTGGCGTGGTACTGAATAAATGCTTCGAGAGGGAAAATCCGGCGGAGCAATTTTGTTTGGAGCATCAGCTCCCGATTGTGGGCCGCATTCCTTTTGATAGCGAATTGGGCCGGCTCAATTCTAATTCACAGATTGTCAGCCGGATAAGCCCTCAGTATAAACAACTTTTTACAGAGCTGTTACAGCAGATAAAGGAGGCGGCGGTCCATGAAGCAGTTGTTGATTTTGAGCGGTAAAGGCGGTACCGGTAAAACTACAGTAGCCAGCGCTTTTATTAAGCTGGCGCAAGCAAAAGCCTTTGCCGATTGCGATGTGGACGCGCCCAATCTGCATTTGGTAACACAGTGTGCCGCTTTGCCGCAGAGAGAGGATTATTACGGCTTACCCAAAGCCCGCATTAACAAGGATGTCTGTGTGAAATGTGGAAGCTGTCACTATCACTGCCAGTTTCATGCCGTGCAGAAAAAGGACGGCGCCTATTGGATAGACCCCTTTGCCTGTGAAGGCTGCGGCGTTTGCGGTTATATTTGTCCTGCCAACGCCATCGAGCTGGAAGAACTGCTGGCTGGTGAAATGCAGCTTTATCAGGACGCGGAAAAAATATTTTCTACGGCGCAGCTTAAGATGGGCAGCGGCAATTCGGGCAAGCTGGTTACGCAGGTCAAGAAGCGCATGCGCCGCGCTGCTGGAAAGTCGGCTGATTTTGCCATCATTGACGGCTCGCCGGGCATTGGCTGTCCTGTAATCGCTTCCTTGAGCGGCATTGATATGGCGCTGATTGTGGCAGAGCCTTCTATATCAGGCATCAGCGATTTAGAGCGCATTATACACACTGCGGAAATTTTTCAGGTCATTCCGGTGGTTTGCGTGAATAAATACGATACCAATGTAGAAAATACCGATAAGATAGAAGATTTCTGTTATCGGCGAGATATTCCCTTTGTGGGCCGCATTCCTTTTGACAGAGAGGCCGTGCGAGCCATCAATGACGGAGAAACCATTGTAGATAGAGATTGTGCAGCCGGTGCGGCTGTAAAAGAAATTTTTGTCAAAACCATGGAATTGTTTCAGGTGATTGCCCAATCGTGATTGGGCGCAAAAAAATAAATGAAAAAGTTGAGGAGTGACCGATTATGTCAGAAAGTTGTAATCATAACTGCGGTAGCTGCAGCGAATCCAGTTGCGGAGAACGGCAGGAAGGACCGGCATTTGAACCATTGAACGCTTATAGCAGTGTAAAAAAGGTGATTGGCGTGGTCAGCGGCAAGGGCGGCGTGGGAAAATCGCTGGTGACTTCCCTGTCGGCTATCACGATGGCGCGGAAGGGTTATAAAACAGCTATTTTAGACGCCGACATCACGGGGCCGTCTATTCCGAAAATTTTCGGCATTCACACCCAGGCTACCGGCACAGAACAAGGCATGATTCCCAAAGCCACATTGGTCAACGGCATTAAGATCATGTCTACCAATTTACTGCTGGACGATGCTACCGACCCGGTAGTATGGCGGGGACCGGTGATTGCCAGCGCCGTAAAGCAATTCTGGCAGGAAGTAATTTGGGGTGACATTGATTATATGTTCATTGATATGCCGCCGGGCACTGGCGATGTGCCGCTGACCGTATTTCAATCATTGCCGGTGGACGGCATTCTTATCGTTACCTCTCCGCAGGAATTGGTGTCCATGATTGTGACCAAAGCGGTAAAAATGGCCGACATCATGAAGGTTCCAGTGTTGGGCTTAGTAGAAAATATGTCTTACTTCCATTGCCCAGACAATGGCAAAGACTATAAAATCTTCGGTGACAGTCACATTGAGGAAATTGCCCAGCAATATCAGTTGGACGTATTGGCCAAATTGCCGATCGACCCGCAAATTGCAGCCCATTGTGACGCCGGTACCCTGGAACAGATGGATTTTGATTGGATGGATAAGGTGGCCGTAAAGTTGGAACAGATTGAAAAGTGATAGAAGCAGTCTGCCATGGGGTGAAGAAAAGTGAACGAGACGAGCATAAAATTTCATTTTTCGTAAAAGCAAATCTAAACTGCAGATATAGAAGAAATTCTGTAATATTAAGCAGAGGATATGGTAAGGGGACGCATAATATGAAAAAGAAACAGTTTGTTCTGGCTTGTGCTATGATATTGGTATTGACGCTATTACTGGTATGCAGCGCTTGTACCAACCAGCAGTCAGAAGATACATGGTACACAGGAGTGGAGAAAATGCGCCAAGGCGTTACCTCAAAGCCGCTATGCTTGGGGCAGGAGCAATTGATTCGTTTTAATGACAAGACAGGCGCACGTATCTTTTTAACGAAAAACGGCCTGGAAGAAGATGGCTTGTTTCACATCACAGGTAATGTTGATTTTGTAGTTTTATATCCGTATAAAGAAAACGGAATAGAGCAGGAACTTCTGTATGTCTCGTTAAGAAATGAATTCGCTTTAACCTATCGGGAGGAAAATGGGCTTCGGGAAGTGATGGATTTTCAGGTGCAAAGCTTGCCTGGCAACGCGTACGTAGAAATTCATGAGCAATCCTGTCAGTCTGAGGTGCAAACCGGAGCGCTGCTTCCTTTTAATGAACCGCAAAAAGCCGCATTGCATGTACTTTTTAGCGATGTACAATGGGGAATTGGCGCTCAATACGATTGGCAGTGTGAAATGATGTTGGATGAAAATGAAAATGTGATATTAGCATTAAAACCTCAGGAACTATGAGGATAGCTTTGTTTTAGCATAAAGCTGCTTTTGTGTAAGCTATCGTAAAAAAGACCATTGAAAAAATCGGTAACAATTTTTTCAATGGTCTTTTTCTCTTGTATGATGGTCAGATGATTGGCGGTAAATACAATTTAAGCGAATAAATCACCGCGGATGATGGTTTGGTCACGTCTTGGACCAACGGCTACAATTTTTACTGGAACGCCGGTCAATTCTTCAATGCGGTTCACATAGCGTTTGGCATTTTCCGGCAATTCATCAAAAGAGGTGCAACCGGTAGTATCGGTCATCCAGCCGGGCAGATCTTCATAAACAGGCTTGCATTCTGCCAATGTTTTCAGACTGGTTGGAAAATGCACGACTTTTTCGCCGTTGCATTCGTAATGGGTGCAGATTTTTACGGTTTCCAGTGTGTCCAAAACGTCCAGCTTCATCAGTGCAAATTCATTGATACCACTTAAACGGATGGCGTAGTTGATCATTACCATATCAATCCAGCCGCAGCGGCGGGTACGTCCGGTAACGGTGCCGAATTCGTGACCGATGCGCTGCAAAGCTGCGCCGGTTTCGTCAAACAATTCGGTTGGGAATGGGCCTTCGCCTACCCGAGTGGTATAGGCTTTGATAATGCCCAGCACATTTTTGATGTTGGTAGGCCCTACACCGACCCCCACGCAAGCATAGCTAGCAATAGGATTGGAACTGGTTACATATGGATAGGTGCCGTGGTCAATATCCAGCAGTGTGCCCTGTGCCCCTTCAAATACGACGTTTTCGCCGTTCTGCAGTGCTTCGGACACCAGCACAGAGGTGTCGGCTACATACTGCCGCAGTTGGTCGGCATATTGGCAGTACTGATTAAATACTTCATCAAAATCGAATGGCTGACCGCCATATAATTTCACAATCATGTTATTTTTAGCTTCCAGAACAGTTCTGAGCCGTTCGGCAAATATTTCTTTGTCCATTAAATCGGCAATCCGAATGCCGACCCGGGCATATTTGTCCATATAGCATGGACCGATGCCGTTTTTGGTGGTGCCGATTTTATTATCGCCTTTGGCCGCTTCTTCCAGCGTATCGATGGCGATATGATAAGGCATAATCACATGGGCCCGCTGACTAACCCGCAGATTGCTGGTATCTACGCCTTTGCTCTGTAAGTAAGCGATTTCGTTCAGCATAACTTTTGGATCCACCACAACGCCGTTGCCGATGACGCAGGTTTTTCCCCTATAGAGAATGCCAGAAGGAATCAGACGCAGCTTGAATTCCTCATCGCCGACTACAACGGTATGTCCGGCATTGTTGCCGCCCTGATACCGTACAATGGTAGTGGCCTGTTCGGCTAAATAGTCTGTAATTTTCCCTTTTCCTTCATCGCCCCATTGAGCGCCTAATAATACTAATCCTGCCATAGTGACTGACAACCCCTTCAATGATATTGTGTGTGATGCCATATTGCGGGCTGCCATGGTCATGAAACGCGCATACTTGTGTATTGTCCTGACAGCTCTTGCTCACGCAAAAAAATTACCCAAAACAGATTGTAAGCATCCATGTTGAGTAACAGAAACTATGAATGAACATATTCCTTATTAATGCTAGCAGGAAACGGAGCGAAAGTCAACTGTTTTGTTTGGCGAAAGGGAGAAAAGAAAGCAGGTTTGAAGATTTCTTCATACATTCCTGACGGAACTATCACTTTTTGCTGCCATATTTATGACGCAGCCAGTGTTCGGATTGTGTGCCCCTTTTTGCAATGATATTTATTTGTTGGCGGGTGGATTACGCAGACAGAATGACTTTCAAGTGATAAAGGAAAAGGATGATGTATTGCATCCAAAGGCAAATAGCTATCACAGCTATCATTTCCTTGTGCAGGTTGTGCTGCTCGCTGAGCTGAAACGATGCGCCGATGAGATGGCCCCTACCGATTCGACCATGCAGGCCATACAGGAAGTGTTGGATTTGCACAATGGCGCGTGCTTAGCGGCGGATATGGCATTGATTTGTCAGTAGCTCGCGCTATTGTGCAGAAGCATTACGGGAAAATTTATGTATAGCGGCAGGAACAGGGCTTATGCTTTACAGTACGGCTGCCGTTGGCATAAATTCTATGAAATTGCTTGACAAAGGAGCAATTGCCTTTTATAATATGGAACAATTTAAACACAAAGGAGGATGTTTCATGGAACATGCGTTGAAAGCGATTATCGCAGCCTGTGATAAGGCTATTCAGGAAGAACGGTTTGATGCGTTGATGGATTATTATACGGAGGATGCTGTGTTGATTATTCGTCCAGGGCAGCAAGCACAGGGCCGTGCAGCCATTAAAAAGGCTTTTCAGGCAATCGCGCAATATTTCAAAAATAATTTGACGCCCACACAAGGGGTTATGCAAATTATTGAAGCGGGCGATACGGCGCTGGTATTATCGCAGACCTTATTAGACGCGCCCGATAAGCAGGATTCAGCGTATAGCATGGAGCGTCGCGCCACGTATGTATTTCGCAAGGTGGAGGGTCAGTGGTTGTGTGCTGTGGATAATTCTTATGGTACCGATTTATTGGATGCCTTGCTTTAGAGACGGCATGCGGATTTCGTAAATCCGTTGCGCAGTTAAATCAAGGAGTTTTGTATGTTGTTAAGATTTTTCTTGACAACATACTTTTTTAATATCATAGTTACTAAAGGTAATTATTATTTGATAATTATTCTGCAAATAAAAGGAAGGTGTATACATGGAAATTCAACTGATTAAAGATTTTTTAGACGCTTGTCATGAAGTGAAGCGTATTAACGAATTGATGCCTGCGTTGCCAAAAGGGATGTCGCCGCGGCATGTGCGCGTCATTGATATTATTTATCAACGCAGCCAAAAGGCAGAAGGCGTTAAGGTGAGCGATGTCAGCAAAACGCTTCAAGTGACCAAGCCCAGCATTACCAAGCTTATCAACGAGCTGGAGCAATTGGGCGTTGTGCAAAAAAATCCAGATGCCGGTGACAAACGGATTGTTTGGCTGCAACTGACGGATTTAGGCTTATCCTATTACAATTTTTATGTGCAGCAATATCATGATTGGCTTGCGGTACAGCTAGAAGGAATAGAGCCAGAGCATTTGCGGATTACCGCTCAGACCATTCAGCAGGTTTCACGCATTTTGCGCACTGCGGAAATGAATTTAGACAACAGTGTATTAGACAGAACTGGAGGAGATACCCTTGCATGAACAAGAAAAAATAATAGACGCCCGTTTGATTTTATCTATTGTTGCTACTGGTATGATGTCTTTTGCCGGTGTGGTAGTGGAGACAGCCATGAATATTACCTTTCCAACTTTGATGCGGGAATTTCAAATTGGCACATCGACGGTGCAATGGATTACGACAGGATATTTGCTGGTTTTAGCCATTATTATTCCGGCATCATCGTATCTGAAACGGAGATTTACCACCAAAGCTTTATTTGCGACCGCAATGACACTTTTTATGATTGGTACAGTTTTATCGGCTATAACGCCGGTATTTTCGTTACTGCTGTTGGGCCGGTTAATTCAGGGCGTTGGCACCGGCGTGGCTTTGCCGTTGATGTTCAACATTGTGTTGGAGCAGGTGCCTAAAAAACAACTGGGCTTGATGATGGGTGTGGCTTCACTGATTACCGCTATGGCACCGGCTATTGGCCCTTCCATAGGTGGGATGATTGTCACACTGTTTGGCTGGCGGATGATTTTTGCTGTCTTGTTGCCCTTTTTGGCTGTGGCTTTTGTGATGGGTCTTTCTTCTATCCGGCAGGTAAGTCCTGTAGAAAAAATATCGTTTAACTGGCCGGACTATTTATGTCTGGCAGTGGGATTTAGCTGCTTTATTTTTGCTACTAGCATTGCTTCTGCTGCTGGCTGGGGCAGTGCGCAGGTACTGGGATTTTTGTTTGTTGCCGTGGTAGCTGTCGTTATTTTTTATCGCCGTTCTGCCAAAAGCCAAAACGCCTTAATTCGCGTGCAGGTATTTCACTATCTGCCTTTTAGTTTCAGCGTGTTGGCCATTCTGTGCATTCAGTTTATTTGTTTAGGTTTAGGCTTCTTAATCCCCAACTATGCGCAGTTGGTATCGGGGCAAGATGCTTTTACAGCGGGCTGTTTATTATTGCCAGGATGTTTGGTAGGTGCGATGTTGGCGCCAATCAGCGGGAAGATTTTGGATCGCTTTGGAGCGAAACGTCCTATTTTGCTGGGAAATAGTTGTATTTTAATTGCCACCGTTTGTTTCAGTTTGTTTGCTCAGAATATGACTATGTTATATTTTTATGTGTTTTATCTGTGCTTCGCTTTTGGTCAAGGCTCATCGGTGGGCAACACCATGACCAACGGTATTTGTCAGTTGCCCGGAGAATTGAGCACCGATGGCAATGCTGTTATCAATACATTACAGCAACTGGCTGGTGCCGTGGGAACTTCGGTGGTGGCTACTATGGTAGCAGCGGCGCAAGCCAGCACGCCCAATGATTTAGCCACTTCTACAATGTTGGGCAGTCAGAACGCTTTTATCCTGTTAGCTGTGCTGGCTGTGGTAATTCTGTGTTGTTCTTGTACAGTCTTTCGCTTGACGCGGAAGAGCGGACGGCGGCAGTTGTAGGGTATGATTCTGCAGGGCTTGGAATTGTCCTTGGGGAAAAAATGTTGCAAAAGATTATCAAATAAAAAGCTGCAATCGGACGAATAGCTGATTGCAGCTTTTTTATCAGAAAATTTTTACAGGATTGGCTTGACAGCGACGTTACGTGATACTTTATACTCGGAGCAATGAGAGTTGGAAAATTGGTGTGGAAAGAGGCGGTTGTTTTGCTGGAGCAATTTCATCAACAGAATGAGCAGCAGCGGCAGGAAAATCCGATGATGCAACTTTTATGCAGTAAACAGAGTGGTGTACTATTGTTAGGGCACGGCAGCAGGCGTGAAGAAGCCAACCAGGAATGGGAACAGATTTGGCAAATGTTTCGGCATATGCATCCGCAATTAATCGTGCAGAGAGGTTATGTGGAATTTTTCCATCCGTCTTTAGAAGAAGGAGTGGCCCTCTTGTTGCAGCAGGAAAATATTAAGACGGTTATCATTGTGCCATTATTTTTAACAACGGGAAAACATTTGTATCAACATATCCCTGAGAAAATCCAACGACTGGAACAGCAATACAGCAGGATACAATTTATCTTAACAGAACACATTGGCCCAGATTCGCTGCTGTTACAGATTATTGAAAAACGAATTCGTACGACGGGATTGGTGGAACAGACAGAGGGAGGGAGAGTAAACGATGCTAAGCTTGACAAAGATGCTAACAGATGATTTTTATTTTGGCGATGAACTACGGTACAGCCAAGAATCTTATCAACAAAAGAATGGTGTGCGTACAGGAAAAGGTCCGGTGGTGGCATGGAACTATACCAGAAGTTGCAATCTAAAATGTATGCACTGTTATTCCAAGTCGGAGCAGAAACAATATGAGGACGAATTAAGTACAGAAGAAGCATTGCGCTTGATTGAAGATTTGGCTGAATTCCATGTACCGGTTATTTTGTTTTCCGGCGGCGAACCACTTATGCGGAAAGACTTTTTTACCTTGGCGCAATATGCCAAGAAATTAGGTATTCGTCCTACTCTTTCTACCAATGGAACCTTGATTACGCCTGAAATTGCTCAGAAAATCAAAGAAACTGGCGTTGGCTATGTAGGTATCAGCCTAGATGGTTTGCAAGCTACCAATGATCATTTCCGCGGTGTGCCGGGCGCCTTTGACCGCGCTATGGCAGGTGTGCGCAACTGTCGGGCAGTAAATCAGAGAGTAGGATTTCGTTTCACGATAAATCGTCACAATTATCAAGAGATTGATGCCATTCTGGATTTGTTAGAGCAGGAGGATGTAGACCGTATTTGTTTTTATCATTTGGTCTACGCAGGCCGAGGTGAAGAAATTATGCAGGACGATTTGAGTCATGAAGAAACAAGGCAGGTGCTGGATACCATCATTGCTCGTACCTTGGAGTTTCATCGCTGGGGCTTGAAAAAAGAAGTGCTGATGGTGGATAATCATACCGATGGCGTTTATTTGTATCTGAAATATAAAGATACGGATCCTGAACGGGCAAAACAGATTTATCGTTTGTTGCATCTCAATGGAGGAAATCGGTCAGGGATTGCCTTTGCCAATATTGATAATGTGGGGAATGTGCATCCTGATCAGTTTACACAGCAGTATGTGCTGGGCAATGTACGTCAGCGGAAATTTGGCGATATTTGGAGCGATACAGCCAATCCCTTGTTAGCTGGTTTGAAAAACCGGCTGAGTTATTTGCCGGAAACATGTCAACAATGTAGCTGGCTTTCCATTTGCAATGGCAATTTTCGTGCGCGGGCAGAGGCCGTAAGCGGGGATTTTTGGGGTTTTGACCCAGCTTGCTATTTAACTGATGCCGAGCGGCAGCTTGTGCCGCCAGAGCTGTAAGGAGGACGTCTTATGCAGCAAATAAATCAGTCGTACCAGGAAAAATATTCAACTACTTATCAAATTGATGAAGTCGATAGAAAAATTTTGATGCTTTTGCAAAAGGGTATTCCTTTTTGTAACCGGCCCTATCAGCAAATGGCTGAAGAAATTGGCGATATTAGTGAAGCGGATGTCATAAGACGCATTGGAATTTTAAAGCAGGAAAATATTATTCGTCGGATGTCCGGTTTTTTTAATTCACGTAAATTGGGATATACATCGGTACTTTGTGCTATTCAGGTGCCTGAAGCACAGATAGAAGCAGTGTCAACATTGATCGGTCGTTTTCCAGGTATCACGCATAATTATCTAAGGCAACACACTTATAATATGTGGTTTACACTTATTTGTGGAAGCGAGGAAGAAATGGAGAAAATTCTGAAAATGATTGAGCAAAGCGAGTACGTAAACCATGTGTTGCGATTTTATAGTGAGCAGCGATTTAAAATTGATGTGACATTCGATTTGCAGAGGGAGGGTATAGTAGGTGTCTGATGTAGTATTTACCCAGGAGGAAATTGATGTAATTCGAGCATTACAAGTAGATTTGCCTCTGATACCAGAACCGTATAAACAAATTGCCGAGCAATTGCAAATGCCAGAGGAACGATTGCTTATCATTATGGAGAGCTTGCGTCAGAGAGGATACTTAAAGCGTATGTCGATCGCTTTGCGGCACAACAATGTAGGGTATACCATTAATGTAATGATGGTGTGGGACGTGCCAGAAGAACGGCTGGAGAGGGTGGGCAAACAGGTCGCCAATCATCCACAGGTGACCCATTGTTATGCCCGCAACCGTTTGCCGGAATTTGACTATAATTTTTATTCGATGACACATGCGATGACAGAAGATGAATACGATAAATTGGTGGCTCAATTAAAAGAGCAGATTCAGCCTCGCAAATATTGCGCACTGCGTACAATAGCCGAACTGAAAAAAATCGGCATGAAATATTTTGTGGAAGACCCTTATGGCGGGTTACGGTGAGATAAAAAATTGCAATATGAAGTAAGCGATATATTGTATACAATAAAAAAATTGTTGACAAATTTGCAAAAAATGCATAAACTAAAAAATGAATCAGAAAAAAATAAACCGATGAGCGAGAGTAAGTAGGAAGAATTGATTGTTCTCAGAGAGCTGCCGATGGTGAGAGTGCAGTAGCATAGATTATTCCGAATGGACTTGCGAGGGCAGTCTGAAACCATTTGGGAGTAGGCGCTGACGGGAACTCTGTCCGTTATCAGTGGAGCACATATGGTGGTATGTGAAAAAAGTGGTCGTGTTTTCTATTGGTTGACAATGGAAGCGGCAAATTGGGTGGTACCGCAGAAGTTATAGGCTTTTGTCCCTTACGTGTTACGTGAGGTGACAGAAGCCTTTTTTGTTTTGTCAGCACTTTGTTCAACATGACAAATCTGACCGCTGAGTCTTGGAGTGACCATTCGATGAGATGTTCCGGTAGCTTTAGGGCCACAACAATGGGCGAAGGAAAGCAAAAAAATAAAGGAGTGAACTTAGTATGTTAAAACCGGATAGTGCGCAAATTATGGAATTAGCACAACAGTACAATACGATACCAGTATATGAAGAGATTTATGCTGATGTGGTAACGCCGATTATGCTGTTGCGGCGCATGGCGCAGCGCAGTGACCGCTATTATTTTTTGGAAAGTGTAGAAGGTGGCTTAAATCGGGGGCGCTATTCATTTTTGGGGTTTCATCCTATTTTACGGGTTACTTGTCAGCAGGAGCAAGTGATTGTTGAGGAACATGGAGAAAAGCGGTTGTTGGAGGCAAAACCTTTTGAAGCGCTGCGACAGATTATGGGGCAGTATCATGCGCCGCAGTTGGAAGAACTGCCACCATTTTGCGGCGGGCTGGTGGGTTACTTTGCTTATCATTCTATCGGGCTAGCTGAACCGGTGCTGAAATTACAGCAGGATGAATTTCCAGACTATGATTTGATGCTGTTTGAAAAAGTAATCGCGTATGACCATTTGAAACAGAAGATTGTGCTGATTGTTAATATTCATACCGATAACTTATTGGAGAATTACGGAAAAGCTGCAGCAGAGTTGGCTGAATTAAAGCAGATGGTATACGATACGGCGCCGCTGCCGAAAGTGCGCACCAAAAGCAAGCCGCAGTTTACTTGCAATGTCAGTGAGGAAGCTTATACAGAAATGGTGGAACGTACTAAGCAGCATATTTTTGCCGGCGATATTTTTCAGGCTGTTATTTCCCGCCGTTTTGAAACGGCTTATGAGGATAGTTTGCTTAACGCTTATCGTGTGCTGCGTACGACCAATCCATCGCCTTATATGGTATTTATGCAGTGTGATGATGTACAGATTATCAGCACTTCGCCGGAAACACTGGTGAAACTGCAAAATGGTAAACTCTCTACCTATCCGGTGGCTGGCTCCCGCCCTCGTGGGAAAACACGGGAAGAAGATTTGGCGTTGGAGCAGGAGCTGCTGCAAGATGAAAAGGAACTGGCAGAGCATAATATGTTGGTGGATTTAGGCCGTAACGATATTGGACGGTTGGCAAAATTCGGCACTGTAAAGGTAAGCGAATATCAGCAAATTCATCGTTATTCCCGCATTATGCATATCTGCTCGGAAGTAAATGGGATAATTGCCGATGGATTAGACGCTTTTGATGCAATTCAATCTATTCTGCCAGCAGGTACGTTATCAGGAGCGCCTAAAATCAGGGCTTGTCAGTTGATTGATGAGATTGAGGCAGAGCCGCGCGGTATTTATGGCGGTGCGTTGGGTTATATTGAT
Source organism: uncultured Peptococcaceae bacterium (assembly GCA_902462325.1). Classification (GTDB taxonomy): domain Bacteria; phylum Bacillota; class Peptococcia; order Peptococcales; family Peptococcaceae; genus UBA7185. The sequence goes on along the minus strand of CABQBF010000002.1, from coordinate 32,977 downwards.
TTTCGCGGTAATATGGATACCTGCATTGCCATTCGTATGGCTGTAAAGAAAAACAATAAGGTGACTGTGCAAGCTGGCGGCGGGATTGTGGCTGACAGTGTGCCTCATATGGAATATTTGGAATCGGAAAATAAAGCAAAAGCTGTAATTCAAGCAGTGATGCAAGCCAGCGAGGTGGATGACTGATGGTATTGTTTATAGATAATTACGACAGCTTTACTTATAATTTAGTGCAGATGATTGGAACGCTGGAACCGGATGTGCAAGTGGTGCGCAATGATGCACTGACTTTAGAAGAAATTGAACAGCTACATCCAGCACAGATTGTGCTTTCGCCGGGTCCTGGAAAACCGGCCGACGCCGGAATTTGTGAGGATGTACTCAAACACTTTGCTGGCCGTATTCCTATTTTGGGGGTGTGCTTAGGGCATCAGGCTTTGTGTGAGGCGATGGGCGGTACAGTAACGGCTGCCAAACAGATTATGCATGGCAAGCAAAGTGTCATTACGATTGATAACAAGGTGCCTCTATTTCAGGGGTTGCCGCAGCAATTGGCAGTTGCCCGTTATCATTCTTTGGCAGCGCAACGGAACAATTTGCCTGAATGCCTGCAAGTTATTGGAGAAGATGCCGACGGCGAGATTATGGCTGTACAACTAAAAGGTACCAATGTGTACGGCGTGCAGTTTCATCCCGAATCCATTTTAACGCCGGATGGCATTGTGATATTGAAAAATTTTTTACAACTGGGAGGTAACAGAAATGATTAAAGAGGCATTGAAAGCAGTTAGTGAAGGGAGAGATTTGGATAGGGAAACCGCTTTAGCGACCATGAATGATATTATGAGCGGCGAAGCCGGCGAAATTTTGACAGCGGCTTTTTTGACGGCGCTGCATATGAAAGGCGAAACTACCGAAGAAATTGCAGCATTTGCCCAAGGTATGCGCAACCATGCTTTGCCTATTCACAGGAACGGCGATTTGTTAGAAATTGTAGGGACTGGCGGTGACCAGTTATTCACGTTCAACGTATCTACCATTGCCTCGTTTGTGATTGCAGCCTCCGGTGTACGGATAGCCAAACATGGGAACCGCAGCGCTTCCAGTAAATGCGGAGCGGCTGATGTGTTAGAAGCGCTGGGTGTGAATTTGATGCTGGAACCGGAAAAAAATGAGCAGGTGTTACAGGAAACAAATCAATGCTTTATGTTTGCTCAGAAATATCATCCGGCAATGAAGTATGTAGGAGCAGTGCGCAGACAAATTGGCATTCCGACAGTGTTTAATCTGTTAGGGCCATTGACCAATCCAGCCAACGCAAATCTGCAGTTGATGGGTGTTTATTCGGAAAGTTTGCTGGAACCTATGACGGAAGTTTTGATGCAACTGGGTGTGGATCGGGCCATGGTGGTGCATGGCAACGATGGTATGGATGAAATTACACTGACAACCACCACAGAAGTGAGAGAGTTTAAAGACGGCAAGATAGAAGCCTATACTTTAGACCCGCGGGATTATGGCATGGAATATTGTAAGCTGGAGGCTCTGGTCGGTGGTGAGCCAGAAGTAAACAAACAGATTGCCATCGATATTTTAAAAGGACAGAAAGGCCCAAAACGGGATATTGTGGTGCTGAATGCAGCAGCAGCCATCCACATTGCAACAGGCAAGTTCATTGCGGAAACGATCGAAGAGGCAGAGGAAATTTTGGATAGCGGCAAGGCTTATGAGCAGCTACAGCGTTTTGTAAAAGCGACCAATTGCTAGGAGAAAGTATTTATGATTTTAGAAGAGATTGCTGAAAAAACCCGCCAAAGGGTGGCAGCGCAAAAAAAACAAATTCCATTGGAAAATCTGAAGCAGCAGGCAGAGGCTATGGATTGTGGGCGTTTTGGATATTTCAAAAAGGCCTTGTCAGAACCGGGCATGTCCTTTATCTGCGAAGTAAAAAAGGCCTCACCCTCTAAAGGCGTCATTGCAGCAGAGTTTCCCTATCTGGAAATTGCCCGTCAGTATGATGAGGCGGGAGCCAATGCTATTTCGATTTTAACAGAGCCCTATTATTTTCAAGGCAGTAATGCTTATTTGCAGCAAATTCGTGCTATTACCGAATTGCCCCTATTGCGCAAAGATTTTACGGTGGATGCCTATATGATTTATGAGGCCAAAATCATTGGTGCCGATGCAGTGTTGTTGATTTGCTCCTTGCTGGAAAAAGAAACCTTGAGACAATATTTACAGTTGTGTCGTCAGTTAGGATTAGAGGCATTGGTGGAAGCCCACGATGAAAAGGAAATTGCTATGGCGTTGGCTACTGGCGCGGAAATCATTGGTGTGAACAATCGTAATTTGAAAGACTTTACAGTCGATATCGGCAACAGTATACGCTTGCGGCAAATGGTGCCGGAACAGGTGGTTTTTGTAGCAGAGAGCGGTATGAAAAACAGAGCGGATATTGCCCAACTGGAAGAAGCTCATGTGAATGGGGTGCTTATTGGCGAAACACTGATGCGCAGTGCGGATAAAAAACGGATGCTGCAGCAGTTGAAAGGATTGGTTTAGAGCATGACGACTGCTCACGGAACAGAACATGAAACAAAAATTAAAATCTGCGGCTTACGTCGTTTGGAGGATGCTCAGATAGTCAATGCTGTGCAGGCGCAATATGGAGGATTTGTATTTGCTGACAGCAAGCGTCAGGTTACAATGGCGCAGGCGCAAAAACTGCGGGAGGTGTTATTGCCTTCTGTTCAGACAGTGGGTGTTTTTGTGGATGCTGTGCCAGAGGAGATAGCAGCCTTATGTCAACAGGGCATTATCAACATTATTCAGCTTCATGGTCATGAAGATATGGCCTATATCCGACAGTTACGGGCGTTAACAGCGGTTCCTATTGTCAAAGCGGTGCAGGTACGTAGCGCCGAAACTGTTCTGCAGGCGCAGCAATTGGATTGCGATTATCTGTTGCTGGATACCTATATTCCCAGTGTGGCTGGCGGCAGCGGTCGACAGTTCGATTATCAGCAAATTCCACCGTTATATAAGCCCTTCTTTCTGGCAGGCGGTTTAACGCCGGAAAATGTACAGCAGGCCATTCAGCAAGTACATCCTTATGCAGTAGATGTCAGCAGCGGCGTAGAAGAAAATGGCTGGAAAAGTGCTGAGAAAATAAAACAGTTTGTACAACAAGTGCGCAGTATGTAAAATAAAAGATGTAGATAAGCAAATAAAGGAGGAATTCTCAAATGTCAAAAGGAAGATATGGCATTCATGGCGGCCAGTATGTGCCGGAAACCTTGATGAATGCAGTAAATGAACTGGAAGCTGCTTATGAGCATTATAAAAATGATCCAGATTTTCAACGGGAGCTAACAACCTTGTTGAATGAATATGCTGGACGGCCATCATTGTTGTATTATGCAGAAAAGATGACCAAAGATTTGGGCGGCCCTAAAATCTATCTAAAACGGGAGGATTTAAATCATACCGGTTCTCATAAAATCAACAATGTATTGGGGCAGGTGCTATTGGCCAAGAAAATGGGTAAAACCAGAGTCATTGCAGAAACAGGTGCCGGTCAGCATGGTGTAGCAACTGCTACAGCGGCGGCTCTGTTAGACATGGAATGTGAAATTTATATGGGCAAGGAAGATACGGAACGGCAGGCTTTAAATGTGTTTCGGATGGAATTGCTGGGCGCAAAGGTACATGCGGTTACTACCGGCACTATGACCTTGAAGGATGCTGTAAATGAAGCCATGCGGGAATGGACCAACCGGATGGACGACACTTTGTATGTATTGGGTTCTGTAATGGGGCCGCACCCGTTCCCGATGATTGTGCGTGATTTCCAAAAAATTATTGGAGAAGAAGTGCGTGCGCAATTGATGGAAAAGGAAGGTCGTTTGCCTGATGCGGTGTTAGCCTGTGTGGGCGGCGGCAGCAATTCCATGGGCCTATTTTATGACTTTATCAATGAGCCGTCGGTGCGGTTGATTGGCTGTGAAGCGGCCGGTCTTGGAGTAGATACGGATAAAAATGCAGCCAGTGTAGCCAATGGCAAGTTGGGTATTTTCCATGGCATGAAATCTTATTTTTGCCAGGATGAATATGGCCAAATTGCGCCGGTATATTCCATCTCTGCTGGTCTGGATTATCCGGGTGTGGGACCGGAACACGCCAATCTGCATGATTTGGGCCGTGCCCAATATGTTCCGGTGACCGATGAAGAAGCAGTAGAGGCTTTTGAATATTTATCTCGTGTAGAAGGGATTATTCCAGCCATTGAAAGCGCGCATGCCGTTGCATATGCGAAGAAGTTAGCCAAAGAAATGACGCCAGAGCAAATTATGGTAATTTGTTTGTCTGGCCGGGGAGATAAAGATGTGGCAGCCATTGCCCGTTATAGAGGAGTGGATTTATATGAATAAGATACAGCAGGCTTTTTCTAATGGCAAAGCGTTTATTCCGTTTGTAACTGCCGGCGATCCAGATTTGGCTACTACCGAGGCTTTAATTGTAGCCATGGCGCAGGCAGGAGCCGACATTATTGAGATTGGCATTCCTTTTTCCGACCCAATTGCAGAAGGGCCGGTTATTCAAGAAGCCGATGTGCGTGCTCTGGCGGCAGGCACTACCACTGACAAAATTTTTGATATGGTGAAACGAGTTCGTCGGCAGACCGCAGTACCCTTGGTATTCATGACTTATATGAATCCGGTGTTTTCCTATGGAATTGACCGTTTTATGAAAAACAGCCATGAGGCTGGTATTGACGCCATTATTGTGCCCGATGTGCCTTTTGAAGAAAAAGCAGAATTATTAACAGGTTGTCGCGCCAATGATATTGCATTAATTTCTATGATTGCGCCAACATCGGCGGATAGAGTGCAAAAGATTGCCGCTGAAGCAGAAGGCTTCTTGTATTGTGTATCTTCGTTGGGTGTTACGGGGATGCGCACACAGATTAATACCAATATTGGTCAGTTAATTCAAACTGTAAAGCAGGTAAGTACTATTCCCTGTGCTATTGGTTTTGGTATTTCTAATCCGCAGCAGGCTGCGGAAATGGCTAAGTTGTCCGATGGTGTCATTTGTGGGAGCGCCATTGTAAAAATTGTTGCTGAATACGGAAAAGACAGCGTAGGGCCGGTGTCCGATTTCGTTTGCGCAATGAAAAAAGCGGTAGCAGCAGTAAAATAACAAAGAATACTGAAAAGGCGGTGTTATTTGATAGCATCGCCTTTTTTACATAAACTAGCAATAAAAACGGACGGCGTTAAAACTTCTTGTTGGCATTTCAGTTCCTACTATGGTATAATATTAAAATAACACGCGAAAATATTGTATGTATGCCAAGATAGAAACCATCTTTTTATAATCGTACCCTTCCATGTAGTTCAAGAGATGCTAGCGGCGTGTTTATTTCAAATCAAGAGGGGAGATTTATATGGATTTAGAAAAAAGTATGGAGTTGGTGTTAACAGAATTAAGGGGTTTACGGACAGATATGGATGATGTGAAATCGGACATATCGGTTTTAAAGGCGGACGTAGCAGACTTGAAGACAGAGGTAACTGCGCTAAAAACTGATGTAGCTGCTTTAAAAATAGATGTAGCAGGTTTGAAGACGGACGTAGCTGTTCTAAAAACAGATGTAGCTGGCATCAAGTCAGAGTTAAAAGTGGTAAATTCACGGTTGGACCGCTTGGAACAAGGACAAGCGGATATACTAGAGTAGCAACGGGAGCATACTGTATTGATTCATGCTTTAATGGACGGTCAAGTGACTTTGGAGGAGAGAATTGCCGATTTCCGGAAAGAATGTAATCAAAAAATCACTGTTTTGGCAGAATGGGTGTATGAGTGTGAACAGGCAACATGCCGCAATTCTTATGACATTGCGTTGTTAAAAATGGCAAAATAGCCATGAAAGAGATACGAAGGTTTCTTTGTATCTCTTTTTTATTTTCTGGAAAATAAAAACTGCTGCACAGGATGTTTGTGCAGCAGCGATGAATGGTTTGCGTTAAAGTGTTTTTAACCGGGCATTCTGCTAAGATTACCGAATTTGGTAAACTCTTTGCGGAAGCTTAAATCTACAGAGCCAGTGGCGCCGTTTCTGTGCTTGGCAATGATAATTTCGGCCTGGCCTTTTTTGTCTGAATCTTCATTATAATATTCGTCACGATAAATAAACATAACGATGTCGGCATCTTGTTCCAGAGAGCCGGATTCCCGTAAATGGCTCAGGCTTGGTTTTTTTTCTTGCCCCTGTTCTACCGAACGGCTTAATTGGGAGAGTGCAATGATGGGAATATCTAATTCTCTGGCTAACGCTTTCAAGCTGCGGGAAATTTGCGAAACTTCCTGTTGACGACTTTCAATGCGGCCGGTACTGCCCATTAATTGCAGATAGTCGATAATGATTAAGCCTAAGCCCTGTTCTGTTTTTAAACGGCGGGCTTTGGCGCGCACTTCCCGCACAGAGATGGCAGGGGTGTCGTCGATGTAAACAGGCGCCTCCCCTAAAGGCGCTACAGCATTCACCAGACGAATCCAATCATCACCGTAAATGTGACCGTTGCGCAGCGTTTGCTGGTCAATTTCTGCCAAAGAGGAAATCATACGATTGACCAACTGTTCTTTAGACATTTCTAAGCTGAAAATAGCTACCGGCTGTTTGGTGGCCATAGCAGCATTTTGCGCCATATTCAGCGCTAAAGCAGTTTTCCCCATAGCCGGGCGGGCAGCTAAAATGATAAAGTCTGATTTTTGCCAGCCGGAGGTTATGCGATCTAAATCTACAAAGCCTGAGGTAAGACCAGTCAAGCCTTCTTTTTTCTGAGAAAGGATTTCCAGACGGCTCAGTGATTGGTCAATGACTTCAGCCACTGGCGTTAAACCGGAACGGGTACGTTTCTGTGAAATTTCCAGTACCATACGTTCCGCATCATCCAGAATTTTTTCAGTGTCCTCTGTATCGTCATAACTGCGATTGGAAATATTGCTGGCGATACTGATTAAATCGCGCAGCACCGCTTTTTCTTTGACAATATTGGCATAATGGGCAACATTAGCGGCATTGCCGATAGAATTGGCAATTTGGGCTACATAGGCGATTCCGCCGGCTTTTTCTAAATTTCCGTCTTTATCTAACTGGGCTGTGATAGTGACCAAATCTACGGGCACATTTTGTTCATTCATTTTACGCATAGTAGCAAACAAAACGCCGTGGTCGTGCCGGTAGAAATCCGACTCTTTTAGTAGTGGAATTGCCTCTAAGATGGCATCGCGGTCATTGAACATGGCAGCCAGTACGGCTTGCTCTGCTTCTAAACTTTGCGGCAGCATTTTATCACTTGTAAATTCAGCCATAAGGCTAACCTCCTGTTTTCAAATCATTTTGATAACTTATTATACACTATCTGCGAAAAAAAAGACAATGAAGATGAGCAATTTCTATTGTTGTGTTATAATAAAGCAAATAGAATTTACGGAGTGAAGAAAATGTCTAATAAAACTGATGTAGCGTGGAATGAAGAAAAGGCGGAGCAAATTTTAAAAGACCTGCGGCAAGCAGAACAGGTTTTGGTAGGATTAGGCGCAGGCTTTCCGCATGCTGCTGGTGTAGACACGCTGCCAATCGATAAAAGATTACATGAAAAAGAATACTGGCCCTTTTGGATGCCGTATATCGAAACGCAAAGACTCAACAAAAATGTGCCGGCGTTGTATACGGAATTGGCGCAGCTATTGGCAGGCAAAGATTATTTTATCATAGACAGTAATCCCGACGGCTTTTTACAGCACAGTGGTTTAGAATTATCCCGTATTTATAAAGCACAAGGCGATATGGCGCGGGTGCAGTGTAGTAAAAACTGCCGCAATCATACTTGGATTGGCAAACAGCATTTTCAGCAGCTACAAAAAGATGCAGCCTACTTGCCAAAATGTCCCCACTGCGGCGCTCCATTGGTGATGAATGTTTATACAGGAAAAAATTTTTGCGCGGAGCCTTATCAGGAGAAAAACGAAGCATATTTTCGGTTCATCAATGGTTCTGCTCACAATCGTCTGATTATTTTGGAGTTAGGCGTAGGCTATACTATGCCTGAATTAATTCGCTTTCCCTTTGAGCAGATTGTGATGAACCATAAACACGCTAAACTGATTCGTGTGAACACCTTGCACCCTCTTTGCGTGGAAGAAAATCGACAGAAAGCAATTTGTGTGGGTGCTGATTTGGCTCAAGTGATACCGGATTTGCTGGCTCGGCAGCAGAAAGGCGCGCAATGATGGCAGAAAAAATAATTGGAAAACCGCTGCGCCAGCCCCAATTGAAGGAAGCTGACCTGCAGGTAATTACACAGCAAGAGGAGTTCTTGGCGCTATTAGAGCTAGCAGCTTATGAAGAAAGCTCCATAGAGAACTGTTTGGTGAAAGGCTTATCCTGCGTGGAACTGGATTGCCATGGTGTAACCTTTCGCAATATTGTATTTGTGAATTGCCGCTTCTCTGCCTGTCGTTTTGAAAAAGCCAGCTTTCGGCACAGTATCTTTCGCAACTGCGATTTATCAAACTGCGATTTTGGCGGTAGCTATTGGGAGTGCTGTACGCTAGAAGAAATTAAAGGGCCGGGTATTTTGTGGAAGGAAAGCAGCCTGCATCATTTACTGCTGCAACGATGTCAGCTGCGCTACGCTAATTTTTCCAGAGCCATTTTGGAGATGGTGCAGTTTCAACAGTGTAACTTGCAAGAATTCAGTCTATCTAGCTGCAAGCTAAAGCAATGCCAGTGGGAAGCGTGTGATTTAAGCAGAGCGGATTTTTTCCGCACGCCGCTGAAAAATCTGGATTTCTCAACCTGCCAGATAGAAGGCCTGTTATTATCTGACAATTATAATGAATTGCAAGGGTTAACCGTGAACAGCTTGCAAGCGTTGGAATTGAGCAAGCTGTTGGGGTTAAAGGTGAAATAATTTTAGCTGGAAGAAAATTTTTTGAAAATAATAGTTAATTTCAATAGAGAGAAAGACAACTGTTTAGGGTCTAAACGGTTGTCTTTTTTTGCGATTAGCCAAGAGGATATTCTTATTGCTATAAAAATTTAGTTAATTTAAGGATTATAGAGAGTTGGTGTGAGGCCAAACTCCTGAAGGTTCTGTAATAACAGCCAATCAAAAATTTGTCCAACAGCAGATAGCTTCCGTTTTCGAATATAGACATGGACGATTGGGATTTTATGCGTCATGGGCAAAAGAATGAGATTATCAGAATTTGTCCTGACAGCTGTTTTGAAAACCAAATCGGACGATATCGCAATTGCTCTTTTTTGAATAATGAATTCGTTGAAAATAGCCTGACTATTGGAAGACATGAACTGCTGATACTGAATGCCTTCTTCGTCAAGTAGCTGTAATGTTAAAGGTTTATGTGTTGAAGCGGTGGCATAGGAAATTAAAGGATATTGTGATAATTGTTTATTGGAAATGCTTTGATATTGTACGAGTGGAGAAGATATGGTAGTGAACACTTTTAAATAATCGTGACGCAAAATCAGGATTTCGTAATGATTCCAGAAGCTTGGCTCAGTAATAAAACGAATCTTGCTGTCAAGTGTAGCCAGACCGCATTCGTGTCCTGTGGCAATTAAATAATTTACAACATCAAGTGCTTCTTTTTCTTCTAAATGAAAAGTGAGTTGTGGGCAAAGGTCCTTGAGTTGCATCAAGGTATTGTACATAAACGGGGTATAACCTGGGATTGAGGCAGCAGAAAAAGTCCCCTTCAGTGTTTCATATTGTGATAAGATTGGTCTAGACGGAAATAGTGTTGAAATTTTTTTTGTGCGCTGACAAATCTCACTGGCTAAATGATAAACTTTTTCACCGTCTTGTGTAAGAAAGCAGCCTGTTGTTGTACGTTCAAGCAGTTGAACACCTAGTTCGTCTTCAAGATTACAAATGGCTTTACTAATGTTTTGTTGAGAAATATGTAAAGTTTCACTGGCTTTCCGCATGGAGTGACAGTGGGCAATTGTGATTAAATATTGTAGTTGCTCCAAGCGCATCATTATAACCACCCTTTTAGATAACAATAGTATATTTCTTTTTAATCTCTATTATACGATACAAACGAAAATTGTCAACTAAATAGTTATCATAAATTAAGTGTTTGATTAATATTAGCAAAAATTATATATTAGAAGTATAAAAGTGCGCACTTGATTTTTGATAGCTTTAGATAATATTCGTTCAGGCGAGGGAGGTTCTTTTCATGACAGTAGAAAGAAAAGCATTGAGTGAAAAGATTTTGGTACTTGGTATTGATGGGTTAGATCCAAGATTAGCTCGAAAATATGTAGATGAAGGTGTTATGCCCAATCTGAAAAAATTTATGGAACGTGGGGCATGTCGTGAGGATTTGGTAATGCTAGGTGGACAGCCAACTATTACCCCGCCGATGTGGACTACCTTAGCGACAGGCGCCTTCCCGGTGACACATGGAATTACAGATTTTATGGGACAGGTTGGGATTGATGGGACTTGTTATAATATTGATTCTCGCCGTTGTAAAGCAGAACAATTATGGAACGTATTTGCAGAAGCAGGGAAAAGAACGTTGGTTTGGCATTGGCCAGGTTCTTCTTGGCCACCAAGCTCTGACAGCCCCAATTTACATGTTGTAGATGGTACACAGCCGGGTTTTGTCAATATGGGCGGCGGTGTTGTTGACTCAGAAAAATTGTTGATAGCCAGTGAAAAGACAACAGAAGTGTTATATCGGCGCCGTGCTGCTTCCGATGGGAAAGTACCTTGTGTCATTGAGGATTTGGAAATTGGCGAAGATGGAGTAAATTTATTTTTTGATATAAGTTACGATGATAGTGCAATTACGCGGATTGTTTTATTAACAGAGGAAGATGGAGAAGGCGCGCTCTCTGATAGCCCATTTGATGTCATTCATTCTCCTATTAAAATGGCAACCGGTTGGGCTAGTGCTCCAGAGGATGCGAAAGAATTTGTAATGCTGCATGGGAATGGTCTTGTAAGAAGACCGTGTTTGATTGTAAAGAATGCGCAGGGTGTTTACGATCGTGTAGAGATTTATCATTCTAAAAAAGATGCAGAACCTATGGCGATTCTGAAAGAGGGCGTATTCACCAAAGATTTGGTGGACGACTCTTATAAAAATGATGTACATTATATGGCCAATCGGAATATGCGTATCTTAGAATTATCTCCAGAAGGCGATTATATTAAAATGTGGATTTCGGCGGGCATGAATGTTGATAATGATGCAGTTTGGCATCCAAAGAGCTTGTATAAAGAAGTAATCGAAAATGTTGGCTATTCGCAACCGACCAGTTTATTAGGCGCTGGCGATGAGCAATTAATCAGGGACTGTATGTTTGCCAACTGGACTGCTGGTGGTGAATGGCAGGCAGATGTTTTGAATTACTTTATTGAGCATGATAAATATGATGTAATTTTCTCTCACTTTCATAATGTAGACCTGGAAGGTCACATGATTGTGAAATTCTTGAGAAAAGGACACAATAATTTGCCAGCGGAACGGTATCAACAATTGTTTAAAGAAGTGTATATGCAGACTGATGATTATATTGGCCGGTTTATGCATTTGTTAGATGAAAACTGGACGATTGTGATTGTATCAGACCATGGACAAGTTTGCCCAGAACATGAGGTACAACTGATGGGCGATCCGTCTGGTGTGAATGTAGGCATTATGCGTGAATTGGGATTCACAGAGGTTAAGAAGGATGAAGACGGAAACCTTTTTCATGAAGTAGATTGGAGTAAAACAAAAGCTGTAGCTTGCCGTGGTAACAACATTTATTTGAATTTGAAAGGACGCACAGAACACGGAATTGTAGAACCAGAAGATCAATATGAATTAGAAGAAGAGATTATGACAGCCTTATATGGTTATCGGGATCCTAAAACTGGGAAACGTGTTGTGGCATTGGCTTTGCGTAACCGTGATGCAGTCTTGTTGGGGTATGGTGGTCCAGAATGCGGAGACATCTGTGTTTGGATGAGCGAAGGTTACAACCGTGACCATGGTGATTCCCTGTCAACAACATTTGGTTTTGCTGATACATCTGTGTCGCCAATCTTCCTGGCAGCTGGACCAGGTATTAAAGAGAATTTCATTACAGACCGGATTATTCGGGAGGTAGACGTGGCACCAACAGTGGCGTTGTTAGGTGGCGTGCGTATGCCGAAGCAATGCGAAGGCGCTCCTGTATATCAGATTTTAAGCAAAGAAATGTAGTATATGAAAGCATAAGTCTTGTTATTTCTTATGTGCGAGAGAAATTTCGTGAACGATAAGTTATAGATTTATAAAAATGAGTAAAAATATTAATAAAAATGGAGATTTAGAGTTAAATACTCCAAATCTCCATTAGATTTATTACATGCTTTGCTATAAATCTATAGATCTTCTGCAAGTATAAAAATTGTTGTGCGGTGAATTGTTTCATGCGCAGAGCGAATTATAGACACATATTATGAAGGTTTCATTATAGTTTTGCTAGCGTTAAAATTTTGCAGAAATGATAAGTTAGTAGTTAAGTATCAGGGGATTTATGCAATATTTAGAAGGAGTTGAAATCAATATGTCATCTGAAACAGCAAGTAAAAACAGAATTTATTATATAAATCTTATTATTTATATGTTACTTACTTTTGGCATTGGCTTTTTGCCTCCGTTTGGAGCAATTACAGAGTTGGGGATGAAATGTTTAGGCGTTTTTGTTGGCTCTATTTATGGATGGCTGACATTGGGTATTATCTTTCCTAGTCTGTTTTCTATGCTGGCTCTTGCATTGGTCGGCTTTACAGGTGTGCAGCAGGCATATGTAGATGGGTTTTCTTATTATTTGGTCCCGATGATGATAGTAATATTCATATTTTCTGGTGCGATTGCAACGACGGGCGTAACAACCTGGTTAACGGAGTGGTTAATGAGCAGAAAAATTATTATTGGACGACCTTGGATACTAGTTGCAGTATTGCTTTTGGGCATGGAATTGCTTTCTGTGCTGCAAGCTCAATGGGTGGGGCTGTTTATGTTATGGGAAATGGTAGTTGTTTTATCAAAAGAGGCAGGTTATGAGAAACGTAACCCATTTCTCACTTTTATGATTCCGGCTTTGATGGTTGTATATATAACAGCAAGCTATATGTTTCCGTTTTTCTCAGGGCAGATTATGTATCTCGGCTTTTATGCACAAGGCATGCAGAGTTCTATCCCAGAACTTCCGCTTATTATTTGGGAAATTGTGATGATAAATCTCTATGTAGTATTTATTTTGTTAGTGGCAAAATTTATATTAAAATTGGATTTAAGTAAAATTGGTGCCGCTTCAGAAATATATAGAGACAAGAAATGTCCAGCTATGACAAGAGATCAAAAATTTGGCTTGGCGTTGTTAGTGGGTTTCTTAGTTGTAATGCTATTGCCCATCATTCTTCCAGACGAATTGGTGTTTATACAACAAATCAAAACGCTGGGTATTATGGGTATGCTGACAATTATCTTATCCATCTTATCAGGGATTCGGAAAAAGGATGGAACACCTTATGCAGATTTACAAAAGGCTGCCCATACAATCCCTTGGGAAGTAATTTGGTTATTAGTATCTTCTACGCCTTTGGCAGCTGCATTTAATGCAGAGGAATGCGGCATCATGGCAACGCTGATGAGCTTCTTAACGCCAATTTTAACAAATATGGACGGCATTTTATTTATAATCATCTGTACAATTGTAATAGGTATTATTACACAATTTGTACACAATTTAATAGTGGCAATCGTTTTACTGCCAATTCTCTGTCCACTGTTTGCTTCTATGGGCGGTAATCCTGCAACCTTGTATATGTGTTTGGTATGGGCTCTGACCTTTGCATTTGCAACTCCTGCAGCAAGTATGAATGCAGCACTGATATTCGGACATAGTTCACTATCTTCTAAGGATGGTTATGTGAATGGTATTATGCATCTTGTCCTTGCTTTAATCTTAGCCATTTTAGTTGGGATTCCGTTAGGTAACCTTATTTTCTAAAAATTTAGCATAGAAAAATAAATAAAAACCGAAAAAGAGGAAGACAGGTCGATAGATGACCGTTCTTCCTCTCTTCCTTATTTTGTTTGATTTTTTAAATAATAGTTACTATTGCGCCAATTTCTTTTCTACTAAATCTTTCAACAGAGCAACGGTACCGTCAATTCCAAGCAAGCTACTGTCGATTAATAAATCCTGACCTTCTATGCGGCCCCATTTCATTTCGCTGTAAAACTGATAGTAACTGCGGCGCTGTTTATCTGTCTTTTTAATTAATTTGCTGGCAACATCGCGGTCAGCAATACCATGACGGCTCATAATGCGGTTGATACGTTTTTCAATGTCGGCATAAATGAATACGCGAATTACATTTTCACGGTCTTCCAGTACATAGTTTGCACAACGTCCAACAATTACGCAGCTTTCAGCATCTGCTTTTTCTTTGATTAAATCGGCCTGCATTTTAAAAACGCGGTCGTTTAAAGAGCCTGGATCAATGGATGGTGGATAATAAGGTGCGAACAATGGATTGGAGGCAGCTTCATCGGCTTTCTGCAATACCTGCTCTTGAATACCACTTTTTTCGGCGACAATTTTTAATAATTCTTTGTCATAGAATTTGAAGCCTAGTTCTTTGGCCAGCTTCTCACCAATTTCGTGCCCGCCACTACCGTATTCTCGACCAATCGTAATAACAATATTAGCCATATAAATTCCTCCTGATGCGTCAAATAATTTTGTTGTTAAGGAAAATAAAATTTTTCTTTTCCTTAAAATAAGTATAACATATATGTTGAAAAAAAGAAAGGTGTTGCTGCAAATATTTAGTAAATTTTTATATGACCGGCACAAAACCATTTTTTTAAGAAGGGCTTTTTCCGCGGAAGGCAGAATAGAATAATGTTACAAAACAGTGCAGAACGGTTTGCAAGTTCATAATCAAGAGGAGATGGGTACATGCCGGGATTGGTATTAGAAGGCGGGACGTTTCGTCCTATATTCAGCGCTGGCGTTATGGATGCCATGCTGGAGCATGACATTCTTTTTCCCTATTGTATTGGCGTGTCGGCGGGAATTACCAATGGCTTTTCGTATGTGTCCAAACAAAAAGGGCGCAATTTAGAAATTTTAAGGCGATACCGTCATGATAAACGTTATATTGGTGCAGGAAACTTTTTGAAATGCCGCAGTCTGTTTGGCTTGCAGTTTGCTTTTGAAGAAATTCCGAACCGGCTAATTCTATTCGATTGGGATACCTTTGCGCAATATGAGGGGACCTATTTGGTGGGCGTTACCAATGCCCGTACCGGTAAAACAGAATATTTGAATGGGAAGGATTTAGACAGGGCCAATACCATGGTGAAAGCAACCTGTGCCCTTCCGTTGGTATTTCCGGCAATTCAATTAAACGGAGAAGAATATTTTGACGGCGGTATTTGCGATCCCATTCCTGTGCGGAAAGCACTGGCTGACGGCAATGAAAAATTATTGATTATATTGACTCGTCCTGTCGGTTACGAGAAAACACTCAGCAAAAGTAATTTGGCCGCAGCGCGGATATTAAAACGGAAGTATCCGAATTTGGTGGAGCCTTTGCTGACACGGCATAACAAATACAATGAAACAGTTCGTTTTTGTGAGGAGCTGGAGCGACAGGGGAAAGCGGTATTGCTTCGTCCGGCGCATCATGGCATTATAGACAGTTTTGAGAAGGATATGGATAAGATAGAAGCTTGTTATCGTTATGGCTATGCATTGGCACAGCAGCGTATGGATGATATTGCGGCATTATTCTAGGAGGGACATTTCATGCAGAGAACATTGCTTTTTCTGGTGAATCCGAAGGCGGGAAGAGCAGAAATTAAAAATAATTTGCTGGAGGTCATCGACCAATTCGTAAAGAATGACTGGAAAGTTGTAGTGCGCACTACCCAATACTCCGGTGAGCTAGTCGAAATTATTAAGGCTGAAGCCGGACAATACGATTTGGTTGTCTGTTCCGGCGGCGACGGCACTTTGAATGAAGCGGTGGGCGGTCTGCTGCAGTCTGACAGCCATCCTTGGTTAGGCTATATTCCAGCCGGCACCACCAATGACTTTGCGGTGAGCCTGGGAATTCCCCGCAATGCATTGCAAGCAGCAGAAGTAATTGTAAAAGGACAGCCGTTCTCTTGTGATGTGGGGCTTTTTAATGAGCGGCATTTCGTTTATGTAGCAGCCTTTGGCGCTTTCACAGAGGTCAGCTATTCTACACCGCAGCAGTTCAAAAATGCGTTAGGACGGGCCGCTTATATTTTGGAAGGCATTAAGCATTTAGCAGAAATTAAGGGCTATCATTTGACGGTAGAGCATGATGGCGAAACGATTTGCGGAGAATTTATTTTTGGCATGGTGTCCAATTCCATATCTGTCGGCGGGTTCAAAATGAATACCAAGGCCAATGTTTCTATGGACGATGGGCTATTAGAAGTTTTGCTGGTGAAAATGCCGCGTAATCCCATGGAATTGCAGGGCGCCATTGCAGCATTATTGCTGAATGATTTTAATAATCCGTGTCTGCATGCCTTTCACACCAGCGCGCTGCGGATTTCTGCCACAGAGGAAATCTCCTGGACTTTAGACGGCGAATTTGGCGGTAATTTACAGGAGGTTCAGATAGGGGTTTTGCACAGGGCTTATGAGATTATAATTCCAGCCGAAGAAACAGAAGAACGAGAAGAGATTATAAAAAAATAAACAAAAAACGGCCAACTGCGCGATGAAAAGTATAGCAGTTGGTCGTTTCGGTTTAACGCAATTAAATTCCGTAAGAAAAAATGGACAGAAAGGACGGCAGCAACAAACCAACAGAAAGCATGGCTACAAGTACAATTAAAAAAATTTTTTGTAGCTTGGTTTGTTTTTTCTTATTGTAATACATAAGAGAACCTCCAGTCTTTACGCTCTGAAATATTCTTCAATGCCATGCATAACAGCGCCGCCATCACCAACTGCGGTAGTAACCTGGCGCAGCTTCTTTTGACGTACATCCCCTACAGCGAATACACCTGGAATATTGGTTGCCATTTCATCGTCGGTGACAATATAGCCCTGTTCATTGACTTCCAATTCTGGAGGGAAGAACGCGTTGTTAGGCAGATAACCAACAAAAATGAAAACACCGTTGATGTCCAGTGTGCTGGTTTCATCGGTTTTTTTGTTGCGCAGCTTCAATTGGCTTACTTTGTCGTCGCCGATAATTTCATCGACAACCGTATCATAGATAATGTTCAGTTTTTCGTTGGCAAGCGCGCGGCTTTGCGCCAGTTTGTTGGCCCGCAGTTCATCCCGACGATGAATGAGCGTAACACTGGAACACATTTTAGTCAAATACATGGCTTCTTCTACAGCGGTATCGCCGCCGCCGACAACGGCCACTGGCTGATCCTTAAAGAAAAATCCATCACAGGTAGCGCAGTAGGAAACGCCGCGGCCGCGCAAACGGCCTTCGTTGGCAACGCCTAATGCTCTTGGTTTGGCGCCGGAAGCGATTACGACAGCTTTTGCTTCGATGGTTTGTTTATCGGTAGTTACCCGTTTTATAGCACCATCCAATTCTACCGACTGTACCTGTTCGTAAATCATTTCTACGCCAAAAGTCTGTGTTTGCTCAAAAAATTTCATCATCAGTTCCGGGCCGGAAATCCCTTCCGGAAAGCCGGGATAATTTTCGATCATATCGGTAGTTGCCGCCTGACCGCCGGGAACGCCATGTTCTAAGACAGCGGTCTTGTAGCCTGCCCGCGCTGCATAAATAGCGGCAGTCATACCGGCTGGACCGGCTCCGATAATTAATACTTCATACATGAAAGAATCCTCCTTTATAGGTGCTGTAATAAAATCAGTCGTATATTACCAGTTTACAGTATCATAGCATAAAAAATGCACAGGAGCAATTCCTGTGCATTTAATTTTCTGTTTAGATTTGGTTGCAATATTATTTCAAATAGTTTACAGGGTTCTTGGTCACGCCATTAACAATCACTTCAAAGTGCAAATGGGGGCCGGTGCTATTGCCAGTATTGCCGGACAGGGCAATCAACTGACCACGGGAAACGGTTGCGCCAACGCTGACTTTGTAAGCAGACAAATGGGCATATCTTGTTTTTACGCCATTGCCATGATTGATTACAATGCAATTTCCATAGCCATAATACCAGCTAGCCAGTTCTACAGTACCGCCAGCAGCAGCATAAACGGAAGTGCCTGTTTTCGCCGCCAAGTCGATGCCGGAGTGGAAGCCGCGGCTTCTGGTGCCATAAGGCGATGTGATTTTATTACTGCTCAGCGGCCATGCTAAGGTTCCGCTGCCACCGCCGCTATTATAAGCAGAACGGGAAGAAATTTTGATAGAGCCGGTACCTCTGTTTACCACTTCTGTAACAGGTTCCGAAATAACAACTTCTTTCACAACATTCTTTTCCAGAGTGCTGCCATTTGCTTCTTTTACTTCATAGGTTACGCTTTTCTTACCATCGGAGCCTTTTGTCACCACTTTGTTTTCGCCTTTTAACAAACTGGAAGTGTCTTTATATTCGGTAGAATGGGCAATTGTTTCTTCTACGGTAACTTCCTTGGTAACGATTACGCTTACCAGCGGTTCCTGCTTGGTCAATACGATTTCCTGACCAATCTGTAATTTTTCTGGTACGGTATCAGCGTTTAATTTCTGCAATTCATCTACGGATAAATCGTTGTTGTGGGCGATCATCCAGAAGGATTCGCCTTCTTCAACAACATGGGTTTTCACTTCTTCTTTTCCTTCTTGAATCTGTTCCAGAATTTTTTCTGGAGATTGAATTTCAGAAACTTTTACATTACCAGCTTCGATGCTGACATCTTCCTGAAAATCAACCGATTTCACAACAGCATTTCCTAAATCGGCAGTCGCTGTTTCTTTCAGCTTGTCCAATACTTTTTGACCATCGGTTTCTGTTGCCACTGCAAATTGGATTTCACCGTTATTGATGTTGATAACGGCGCCAGGAGCTAACCATTCAACTTCTTCTTCCAATAAAGCGGTTAATTCTGTGCTGTCCATTTTTGCTGTGAAGAAATTGTGACCGACTTTTGCTTCTACGGTGTTGTAAGAAGCTGTGATTTCCAATCCTGTTTCCTGTTGTACTTTTTCTTTGGTTGCTGCCAATGCCTGATTCAAAGCTGCTGCCGAGCTGATCTGTCCCATTGTTTTGCCATCAATGACAACCGCATAGGAAGTACTCAAAGAAAATGTACATGCAAATGCAATAAGAAGCGCGACTACAATACTACCTAAAAAATACTTTTTCGATCCAGTGCTTTCAATAAAATTCATGAACTTTGCCGTCAGATTGTTCATACGTTACGCAGATAAAATCTGCAAACCGCCACCTTTCTTTTCGTTGGAGTTCCTTTTTATCTTCATATGATGTTGCAATTCTGTAAGAAGAAAAACCAAAAATAGATTTGCGCAAGGTGAAATAAAAAGACCTTTTAAACGCAACCTCATTCTAGCACAATTTTTCCAAAAGGAAAAGTGAAAAACCGATTTTGTAACCAGAGTGTTACTAAATGGTCACAAAACCTATCATAGTAATAGAACATTTTGAAATAAAAATCGGTTTCCCTTTGGCAAGAAGATAGAAATATGATAAAATGCAGGAGTGTTCCGAGAAAAAGAGTAATTATAAGAATATAAAAGATTTTTCACAATTTTTATAAAAATCATAGAGAACAGTAACAAAATAGAATTTTGCAAAGGAGTTTGGATGATGAGAGGAATTTCTGTACAGCAATTAAAATGGGAACAGTATCAGGCAGATTTTTCCGCCCTTTCTGCCATTGGACAGAATGCAGATGGCGGTGTGGACCGGCTGGCTTATACCGAGGCAGACCAGGAAGCCCATGGCTTGTTGGCCAAAATGGCAGAGGCGGCAGGCTTTGAGGTGAAATGGGACGGCGCCGGAAACCTGTGGATTACACGCCGCGGCACCGATGACGGTCAGGCCGATATGCCGCCGCTGCTGTTAGGCTCCCACATGGACAGTGTGCCGGATGGCGGCAAATACGATGGCCTTTTGGGTGTCATGACCGCTTTCCATGCTATGCGTTTATTGGACGGTATGCCGCAGCGCCGCACGGTTACCTTAATTGTGTTCCGCTGCGAAGAATCCAGCCGGTTTAACTGCGCCACTGTCGGCAGCAAGCTGTTAGCGGAACGGCTGACTGGCGAAATGCTGAAGGGATATGTAGACAAAGCAGGCGTCAGTTTATATGATGAAATAAAAAAATTAGGCGGCAATCCGGACAATTTATATGCAGAACGCAATTATATCAAAAATGCTTTCGGTTTTATTGAAATGCATATTGAACAAGGACCGGTGCTGGAAGAACGGCACACCGATATCGGCATTGTGGGCCATATTGCAGCGCCATACCGTTTGCGCATTACAGTAGAAGGCACAGCGGCCCATTCCGGCGCTTGCCCCATGGGCTCCCGCAACGACGCGCTCACCGGCGCGGCCGAAATGATTTTGGCAGTAGAAAAGCTGGGGCGGCAATATGCGGATAAACGCATTGTAGCCACCGTGGGGAAATGCGATGTAATCAATGAAGCCATTAATATTGTGCCCGGTCACGTGGAACTCTATGTAGATATTCGCGGTATCGAGAAAGACGTGATTGCCGAAGTGGTGACAAAATTACATGAAGAACTAAACCGTATAGCTGTGGAAAGAAAGCTAAAGATAGAGCCGGCTATTTTAGGACAGGAACAGCCGGTGAAGCTGGATGACGATATGGCAGAGCTGCTGGTAGAACAATGTGTGTCAAACCGTTTGACCTTTTTGCACATGGTCAGCGGCGCAGGGCACGACACCATGTATATGGCCGGTTTAACCAGAGCCACCATGTTTTTTGTACCCTGCGATAAAGGCATTAGCCATAATAAAAGAGAAGCAGTCAGCGACGAAGCTGTGCAAAATGGCTTGAAGCTGATGTACAGCGTACTGCTGCGCATTTGCAATCTAGATCCAGAAGAAGAAGAAGAAAAAGCCGAAATGCAGCGCCGCTTTATGGAAGCTATGTAAGCTGTGGAGAAAAATGAGGGGGCGAATCGACTCCCCATCGGCAACGAACATGATACAACGCGCAGAAAATAACTTGATGATGCTGGTCTTTTTCGCGTCTGGCGTCGTTGTTTTAGATAGGAATCGCCCGAATTTACTAGCGGTACGCCTTAGCGCAAAAGAATGCGCTAGTGGCAGCGTACCCTATCTACAATGTATCTGCCAAACCGAATGCAGAAAAATCAGGGCACTTGCTACCCTTTTCTGGTTTTAAGCTCTCTGCCATCTTTATCAAAATTCTGCTACAGGGCACTCGTTACCGCCTTATGGGTTTAAAAACTCCCCGCTACCTTCGCCAAAATTCTGACTTGGGGCGAACTGTGACGCAGCTTGTGCAAAGCGTGATGAACGCTAGTTCAGCAAAGCTGCACAGGCAAGGAACTGTCCGATGCCCGACGTTTTTCTAGTCGGGTACACGGAGGAACGGGCGATGGGTAGCAAAAAAATCGAAGTGCAGAGCAAAAAAAAAGACAGGACAAAGTAAAATCCAGAAAAACCTATTGGTTGAGCAGAAAACGGGCGGTTTCGTTGTATTGTCCACCCCCCTAATAGAGCTACCAATACAGAAAACGCTGGCAAAAGCAAAAATCAGATTGCAAATGTTTCACGTGAAACATTTTTGCACCAACCATAGAGAGACGATGATTGGGCGTAGCGCCCACCCATACATTATGAGTTATTACGCTGGCCTTTTTCGTGCCTAGCGTCGTTGTTTTGTCATGCTGAGCCGGTCTTGTCATGCTGAGCTTGTCGAAGCATCTTCCAAGGGATAGAACCGCTTTGTCATACTGAGCCTGTCGAAGGGTCTTCCGAAGCCTAATACCGGAGAGAAGATCCTTCGCTTCGCTCAGGATGACAAAAAGGGTACTCACTACCGCTTTATGGGTTCAAAAACTCCCCGCTGCCTTCGCCAAAGTTCCGACTTAAGGCGCACAACATCGCAGACTGTTCAAAGCGCGGCAGACGCCAGCGCATTTGCACAAAAAGCGTGCTTTATGTGCGCTAGTCTGTCGAAGCTGAACAGTCCAGAGGGTGTGCGAATTACGGAGGAACAGGCGAAGTGTAGCAAACAAAAACGATGGGTAGCAAATAAAAACGGCTAGGAAAAGTATAGTAAAAAAAATCGAATAGAAGAAAGCAAAAAGAAAGCTAGTGTTGTTTTCGAAAATGATGATATAATAGAATGGTATATAAAAATAAAAACGTAACTTGACAACTGTTTCAGAATGTCTTTCCAAACAACTGTCAAAGATGTATTGGTGTGAATGAAGAGAGGCAAAGCCTATGGAAACAAAATTGTTACGAGGTGAACAAGACAAAGATTTACAAGAAGCTGCGCGATTACTGTGTGCCGGGGAAATTGTGGCCTTTCCTACCGAAACCGTGTATGGATTAGGGGCCAATGCGCTGGATGAAAACGCCGTGCATAAAATTTATCAGGCAAAGGGCCGTCCCTCCGACAATCCCCTGAACGTGCTGATTTATGACCAGGCCCAACTGGCGGATTTGGTCAGTCAGGTTCCCGATGCAGCGAAAAAACTGATGGAAGCCTTTTGGCCGGGACCCTTGACATTAATTTTCAAGTGCCGTCCCAATGCGGTGCCAGCCTGTGTGACTGGTGGGCTGAAAACGATTGGCGTCCGCATGCCTAACCATCCGGTGGCATTGCGCCTGCTGCAAATGACTAACTTGCCCATTGCTGCGCCCAGCGCCAATTTATCAGGCAAGCCAAGCCCCACTGCCGCATCTCATGTGCAGCACGATTTAGAAGGTCGGGTGGCCGCCATTGTGTCCGGCGGGTGTTGCGCTGTGGGAGTTGAGTCCACAGTATTGGATATCAGCGGAGAACAGCCGGTCATTTTGCGCCCTGGCAGCGTGACCAAAGAACAACTGGAAGAAATCCTCGGTCAGCCGGTGTATGATGCGGCGGCAGACAGCTCTAGCCAGAAAACAGCGCGGCCAGGCCTGCAATATCCCCATTACGCGCCGGAAGCGCCAGTTTATATCTGCACCGGTACGCCAGAGGAAATTGCAGCAAAAATAGATACGCAGCTAGAAGCCCATAGGGGAAAAGCCGGCGTCATGCTGTCCAGCCAAACGCTGCGTTTGCTTCATCGTGCCGATGAAAATCTGGCAGTCAACTTAGGTTCCCGCGAAGATTTGAAACAGATTGCCGGCAATTTATTTGCCGCCTTGCGATATTTTGATGAGGCCGATGTAGAAGCCATCTATACGGAGGATTTTCCCACCGAAGAGATTGGCGCGGCCTTGATGAACCGTCTGCGCAATGCGGCAGGCGATAAAAGTGTTTGAAGGTTGGTGAAATCATGAATATTCTTTTTGTTTGTACTGGCAATACTTGTAGAAGCGCAATGGCAGAGGCGGTAGCCCGTCGCTTCATTGCGCAAAATCCCGAACAGTACGGCCAGTTTCACGTAGCGTCGGCTGGCGTGATGTGCGCAGGCCCGTCGCCGGCGTCGCCGCAGGCCGTTGCAGTGGCGGAACAAAACGGCTGTGATTTATCCCAGTTTACCGCCAAGCAGATTACAGCAGAGCTAGCAGAGCAGGCCGATTATATTTTCGTTATGACGGGCGGTCATAAGAGAATGTTAGACAGCGTGCTGCCTCAATGCAGCGATAAGACCTTTCTGCTCAACGCTTACGCAATGGGTGACCCTTCTGCGCCGGAAATTCCCGACCCCTTCGGCGGTACGGTGGAGGAATATGCCCAGTGCTTTGCCGTGCTGGAGGCCTGTATCGGTCAGGTTTTTGAAAAAATAAAAAATTCTAATGCTGTATAAGTGAGAGAAACTCAGCGAGAAGCTATACGGCAAGCCCACTTTGCAGTATGATAGCAGTAGAAATAAAAAATACAGAACACAAGAGGAGGAAACAATCGTGATGAACATTGCAGTTGGCTGTGACCACGGCGGTTTTGAGCTAAAGCAGGTTGTGATAAAATTTTTAGCAGAAAACGGTTATGGCTATAAGGATTTTGGCACCTACGATACCCAATCCTGTGATTATCCCGATATCGCTGTGCCGGTGGCCAAAGCGGTGGCTGCCGGTGAATTTGACCGGGGCATCTTGATTTGCGGCACTGGCATTGGCATTGGCATTGCAGCCAATAAAGTGCCGGGCATCCGTGCAGCGCTTTGCCATGATACCTTTTCGGCCCATGCGTCCCGCGAGCACAATAATGCCAACATTTTAACCATGGGTCAGCGCGTTATCGGGCAGGGGCTGGCTCTGGATATCGTAAAAATTTGGCTGACCACCGAATTTGAAGGCGGCCGCCATCAGAGAAGAATTGATAAAATTCATGAACAAGAGGTGCGTTAAAATGGAATTACAGGAAATTGGACAGCAAATGCAGCAGGCGTTCAGCGAATATTTAGAAATAGCCAATTTAAAACCGGGACAGATTGTCGTCATCGGTTGCAGTACCAGCGAAGTTCACGGCGGCCGCATCGGAAAAGACAGCCAGCCGGATATCGCCGCTGCCTTGTATGAAGTGTTAGCGCCTATGGCAGAAGAAAAAGGCTTGTACTTGGCTTTTCAGTGCTGCGAACATCTAAACAGAGCGCTGGTAGTAGACCGAGAAGTGATGGAAAAATATAATCTAACAGAAGTCACCGTTGTGCCGCAAATTCATGCCGGCGGCTCCATGGGCAGCTACGCTTACCGTCATAAAGCAGACCCTGTCATGGTGGAAAGCATCCAGGCCCACGGCGGACTGGATATCGGCGAAACCCTGATTGGCATGCACCTGCGCCCGGTGGCTGTGCCAAAACGGCTCAGCGTAAAATCTATTGGCAACGCCCGATTGACAGCGGCGGCAAGCAGACCGAAGCTGATTGGCGGCGAACGGGCAAAATATACCTTATAAAAAGTTTGCCTAGAATATGCGAAAATGGTTGTGGATAACAATCATTTTATAAAGTGCTGGTTATAGCGGAAGCTATAGCAATAAAAAAGAAAAATTTATAAAGACTGAGAGGTTAATGAGATGATTGACTACATCAAAGAACTGGTGCAGCCAGTAGATGCAGAAGTAGCAGAAGCCATTTTTCTGGAAAAAAACAGACAGAACACCAAAATTGAATTAATTGCTTCTGAAAACTTTGTCAGCCCGGCAGTGATGGCTGCCCAGGGCAGCGTACTCACCAACAAATACGCGGAAGGCTATCCGGGCAAACGGTATTATGGCGGCTGCGAATTTGTGGACATTGTAGAAAATTTAGCGAGAGACCGCGTAAAAAAATTGTTCGGCGCAGAACATGCCAACGTACAGCCCCATTCCGGCGCCAACGCTAATACCGCCGTATACTTTGCCATGCTGCAGCCCGGCGATACCGTGTTGGGCATGAATTTGAGCCATGGCGGTCATCTGTCTCATGGGAGCCCAGTTAATATCTCCGGTAAATATTTTAATTTCCAGGAGTACGGCGTAGAAGAAGGCACCGAAGTTATCGACTACGATAAAGTTCTGGCCCGCGCCAAAGAAGTAAAACCCAAATTAATCGTTGCCGGCGCCAGCGCCTATCCCCGTATTTTAGATTTCAAAAAATTCCGGGAAATCGCCGATGCAGTAGGCGCTTATCTGATGGTGGATATGGCCCATATCGCCGGTCTGGTTGCCGCTGGGCTGCATCCAAATCCAGTAGAATACGCCGACTTTGTAACCACCACCACCCATAAAACCCTGAGAGGGCCAAGAGGCGGTCTGATTTTATGCAAAGAAGAATACGCAAAACAGATTGACAAGGCTATTTTCCCCGGCATTCAGGGCGGCCCGTTGATGCATGTCATCGCAGCCAAAGCAGTATGCTTCCACGAAGCGCTGCAGCCTGAATTCAAAGCCTATCAGAAACAGATTGTAGCCAACGCCCAGGCATTGGCAGCCGGCCTGCAGGATCAGGGCTTCCGTCTGGTATCCGGCGGCACCGACAATCATTTGATGCTGATTGACGTAAAATCCAAAGGCTTAACCGGCAAAGAAGCAGAAAAAATGCTGGATGACGCCAATGTAACCGTCAACAAGAACACCATTCCCTTTGAAACCGAAAGTCCCTTTGTTACCAGCGGTATCCGCGTAGGAACGCCAGCCGTTACCTCCCGCGGCATGAAAGAAGCAGAAATGAAAGAAATCGCCGCTATCTTTGAAACCGTACTGCTGAAAAAAGACCAAGAAGCAGCAAAAGCAATGGTAAAATCGTTGACCGACCGTTTCCCACTGTATGCGGACTAACTGGCCGCTGGAACAGCATAACGGAAAATCGAACCTTGAAAAATGAAAATTTGGTGATAAACACTCCGTGTTATATGGCGCGGAGTGTTTATTTTTTTGCTGTTCCTGCCTTACTGAACGAAGGTAAAAAATGACAGCGTACCGTTTTTGCCACGCTAAGCCGCAGCCGAAGCATCCTCCAAAGAATGAAATTTACATAAATCTCATAACAAAAACTTATCTATTCTCCCCCCCCTCCTTTTGCAACCGCATTTTCAATATCATGCAGCAAAGCAACGAATGACCACATAAGCGGGCATCCTGTGCAAATGTTTAAAACAGGCTTGGTTAAGCAAATATTTTGCAAAATCAAAACAATACATAAATAAAATGATATAAAAACTATAACAAAAACATTTCAAAAGCGAAAAAATATTTTAATTTTTGTACAGAAAAAACTTGAAAATGTAACCAAAGTGTAACCACTGCTCGTTATAATAGCAACGTAACATGGATGGAAAGTTGTGGAGATGAAACCATTTGTTCAAGCAAAAGATCTGACAACCCGAACAAGAAATTGCTGTTACAGAAAATGATGGTTGAACCGGCAACAGTTATTTGGTGCCGGAAGCCAAAAAGCAGGAGGTGAACCTATGTCAATTGCTTCACTGAAAGTGGTGCCTGAGGACATGAGAACCAGCATGATTCGCGTTTACAGTTATCAGGACAAAAATCCGCAGGGCACCTTTTACAACCGGTATTACGGCGAGGAGATTGCTTTCGGAAACCTGACCAGACTGCTTCTGCTCATGGAAGATATGATGGATCAAATGGATTGCCCCCAAGCGTCAGTCCGCAGCCGACGGTTCTATAAAAGGCCCAAAGCACCGGAACGAGCCAGTATCGCACAAGAGCTGCTGCCGAAGCCAAATCAGGAAGCAATCGCCACTTTCAAAGTAAAAGTGCTCTTCAGGCAGGGAGCCAGCTGGCAGGGAAAGCTCAGTTGGACTGATGAGAAAGCAGAGATGCCTTTTCGCAGCACATTGGAGTTTATTAAGCTGTTAGACAGTGCGCTGCCCCAGCCGGAACTCTGTGACCAGAAAACAGTCAGTGAAGCGGTTGATGTAGGCTAAGCTCCACAGAGAGCAGCAACCGCATTTTCAATGCCAAAGAGCACAAACAGAAGAACTATAGAAACCGTTCTGTGCAAAGCAGAACGACGAGGAAAAAGAGTTTTAAAAGAAAGGAGGAAAAAATTTTGACTTATTTCCTTAAAAAGAAAAAATGGATGGCTTGGGTAGTTTTGTTGACCTTTTTGTTCACCAGCTTCATGCCCAGCAATATTCTGGCTGGAAATAGTGTAGCGGAAGCGGCAGGCAATGCTTCCGACAGTCCATATGTGTACCAAAATCATTCGTACTATCCTTATTATCAACGTAGCCCACATATGTACAATAACGGTTATGTACCTGCAATATATATCTTAATGAATTCTGCGAAGAATAGCGGGAGCCTACAGCCTAAAGATTATGCTTTGGGGAGTAGTAATTATGAAGTGACCTATTGCTGTGACTATGATACACCTGCAATACCTGGCACCATGTATAGGCGGTTAAATTTAGAAGACGCAGACTATTATAAAGAAGATGCTGCAAAACATATTAGGGCAATTACAGCAGTTGCGTATCCTTTTGTTGATGCACAAACAATGGTAGACAAAATGAGGAAGGCAGGTGTAACGTTTAATGATGCTTTTTACAATGGTAAGGATATTGATGTTGGTCAACTTTTAACAGCCACTCAATTTGCAATTTGGCATTTTGCAAACGGGGAAACAGTTAAGTATTCGAACACACATGGCAATCCTTTCGAAACTGGTCCTGGTGGAATCGGTTCTGTGTTAAACCCAATTCGAAGTTACCGTGGAGTAAATGAGGGAGATATAACATATGCTAAGGTAGGGGAAAATATTAAAGCGATTTATGACTATTTAATTCATCTTACCCCTGTTCCTGAAACAAATGCCAGCAATATTGTCATTAGTAAGGTGAAGTATGACGCCTACAAAACGGGAAGCGGTACTTATGATGTAACTGTGACGGTGAAGCTAAATACTGCGGTGGGTAATCAGGATAATATCCAGATCACTGCAACAGATGGGCAAAGACACACAGCGTCAGTGTCCCCAACCGATATGGTAGGAAAATCTGTCTTTACATTGAATTTGAGCAATGTTGCCAAGGATGCAACAATTACAATCAACGTCAGCGGCACACAGCATCTTGCTAGAGGCGTATATTTCTATGAGCCGCAAGGTGGACGTGACACAGCCCAATGCTTTGTCGGTATTGCAGAGGGCGATACGCCGGTCAGCGCTTCTGCTCAATTTAATGTAGCCGACCTCACGAAAGCTGTTGAATTGGTGAAATACGCGAAAATCAATGATGAAAACACAACAGTACCATTAGCAGGGGCTAAATTTGAATTATGGAAACACAGTAATGGCACAGAAGAAAAAATTTATGACAATCTGACTACTGACGCTGATGGAAAAATTGTTGTTTATATGGATAACGCCTTGGAAAGCGGAGACTCGCTGTATTTCAAAGAAGTGACTGCGCCGGAAGGTTATCAGAAAACTGAGAGTAACCTTACGGTAAAAGATGGAGAAGTGACGGTCTATAATGAGCCGACAGAGCAAAACAGTTTCCAGCTTGCCTTGAAAAAAGTGGATGCAGATAACGAAGAAAAAGCGCTTTCCGGAGCAAAGTTTAAGCTAGAATATAAGGCGGCAGAAAATGCTACGACGTATCAACAAATTGGCGGAGAGTATACCACCAATGCAGAGGGAGAAATTCAGTTTAACGATTTAGTTGCCGGATACTATCAATTAACTGAAACCGAGGCTCCCAGTGTGGATAGCAACGAGAAGGTTTATCTGCAGTTGGAAGAACCGATTCAGTTTACCATTCAGAAAGATACTAGCGGAACATTAACTCTAACATTAGATAGCAACTCTGCAGCCAGCTATGCTGGTAATGTTTTAACAGTTAAGAATTCCAAGACAAAAACAAGCATTTCCGGTACCAAAACATGGATCGACAATAATAATCAGGATGGAAAACGCCCTGAAAGTATCACTGTCAAGCTGATGAACGGCGAAACAATAGTTGATACAAAAGAAATAACACCTGATGCTGCGGGTAATTGGACCTATTGCTTTACAAATTTGCCGAAATATGCTGATGATGGGACAGAAATTGAGTATACGATAAGTGAAGAAAACGTAAATGGCTATAACTTCAGCTATACTAAAGAAATGAAAGATAAAATTAATATCACCAACACCCATACAACAGAGGTTGTAAAGCTGCAACTAAAAAAAGAATGGTCTGGCGATGAAACTGTGGTAAAAAATCGTCCTGGTCAAGTACAGTTCACAGTTACTGGAAAAGTGGGTAATGAAGTTGTAAGCACGAAGCAAATCGTTGTCAAGCGTGAAGGCGATTGGCAATCAGGCATCGAAGCGTTTCCGAAATATAGTAATGGTAAAGAAATCACCTACTATATTTCCGAAGAAGTGCCAGAAGGTTATACCGTGTCTTATGAGGTTGACGGTGATGAAACTGTTTGGAAAACCGATGAAAAGGTAAGCTTGCTGAAAACATTAGCAGCTTTGTTAGAAACCGATGAAGATACCATGGAAAGCAACGATTTTGTCTGTACGGTGACGGCAACGAACACGCTGCAACGGGCAGGTATCCAGCTGGTGAAGGACTACATCGGCGGCAAGTATGATACCACGTTGCCAGAAGACGACGACCATGCAGCGATATTTACCTTAACTGCGGAAGAATCTGCTGGCGGTGAGCAAATCACATTGCAGCGTCAGGGCAGCATTTATGCCACGACCAACGGCGCGTTGCAGTATAATGTGCTGTATACGCTGTCGGAACAGGCGCCTGCTGGCTATGTACCAATGGCGGATAAATATCTGAAGTTGATACAAGTCGATGGTGAAAACAAAGTAGTAGAGGTTGACAAAGACGGTGAGCTGTTAAAGGCCTATGCTTTGAAGGACAATATTGCTAAACTGGGTACGGTGGAAAACAGTTTGGAAAATAACCGATTCCGCGTGTTCGGAGAAAAGTCTTGGGTGGGCGGCACCACCGATTCGGCGATTACCCTAACCTTGTATCGCAATAACATACTGCAGGCAACCACAACCACATCTTTAGCTTTTGATTGGAAGTATTGCTTTGATAATCTGCCGCAAGTGGATGAAAAAGGTAAGCCCTATGTTTATACTGTAATAGAAACGCCGATCGATGGCTTTACGGCTTACTATGGCAGTACAACTGACAAAGATGGCAATTTGCAAATTGATATTGTAAATGTGAAAGACGTGCTGGATGTTGCACCGATGGGTGCTTTTTCCGTAATCAAAAAGACGAACAAAAATGATAGCAATACGAAGTACGGGTTCCATTTATTTGTAAAGGCCATAAAAGATGCTGACAGTGTATTGGGTCAGGAACAGCAGAGAACGAAAACATTATTGGCGGAGGCTGTAAGCAGAGCGGAAAAGAGTGCAAAAGCGGCTTTAGAAAATCTGACTGTAAGACAAGAGCTGTTTGAAAAGAAAACATTCTTGACCAGTACGTCGGCTTCTTTTTATCAGTTTTTTGTAACGGAGGCTGGCAGCCAAAACGCCAAATGGGCAGTCACTACAGGCAGTGCAATTAGCATTGAGCCAGTGGATATAACATTGGATAAAATTGAAAAACCATCTGCAATTTGGGAGAACTTTGCTGATGCCGTACAGAGTATCATGAAGGAAGTAGAACAGATGGCTGAGGAATTTACGCAAACAGCTGATGCTACACGACCAACAACGGAAACGATGTTGACTAGAATTGCGCAAAATGCGACAGTAACCAGCGGTTCGGCCATTACCTTTGAAGAAGATCAGCTGGTAGGGATGTTTGACGCAATGGTAGCGCATAAACAGACATTGGTTGAACAGAAAAATGCTTTAGAGGCATTCAAAACATTTAAGGATGGTTTAACGACACCGTCTGCTATTGTGCTGATTGTGAACAATGATATGGAACATCCAATTCAATTAGATCCGAAAAGTGGTACCTACAACGAAGAAACTGGTTTGTGGGAATTCGCTGTGACAAGTGTTGAAAATCGAAATGGCACAGCTGAGTTGGCAGAAGTGGTATATTATGATGACAATGAAAAAATGTATATTATTCCGTTTACGTTGTTAAAGGAAGGTAAGATTGATTTTCATCTGAAAGCCACGACAGGCAGCAGCATACAATATTACGTGGAAGAAGATGCTGCGGCGAAAAACGAGAGCGGCTATAAGCGTACAGATATTACAACCTATCTTTATTATGGCGATAACTTAGAAAAAACGCTGCGCACAGAAACAGCAATGAAAACAGGCGACTGGACAACATTGACGGACAGCGTAAAATCTGAGTATGAATTCTACAATCAATATGGTACAGATTCAGAGGAACCAGAGAATCCAACGGATCCAAAAGAGCCAGAAAAACCAACGAAACCAACAGATCCAAAAGAACCAGAAATTCCAATCGATGATTCTGACGTGCCGTTGGACGGTTCAGAAGTACAAATTGACGATCCAAACGTACCATTAACCACAGTTCCTGGTGATGAAATAGAAATGGAGCAACCAATTCCATTGGGTGACGCGCCAAAAACCGGCGACGCCAACAACGCAATTCCATTTGTGGTATTAATGATGATGGCAGGCTTGGGCTTGGTAGTTACTCGCAGAAAATTCAACTAAATTGAATAGGTTCCTTGTTCTCAAAGGTCTTGACCGTTGGTGAACAGGAACAAGCAAAGCAGGGGCGTAACCAAATGGTTATGCCTCTGCTTTTTATTTTTTGCTACCCATCGGATTTTTTTGCTACACTTCGCCCGTTCCTCCGTAATCTGCACGTTCCCTTGTCTATCCGTCTTTGTAGGGACAGATGCCCACAGCTGTCCGCTGGCCGCAGGCCAGTTGGATCATTCTGTGACATGGCTGAAATGGGGTAACGATTCGTTATACCGTTGGCTGCTGTTATCTTCTGGGCTTTGTATGATGCTTTGGCCTGTAAGGAGTCTGTAAATTGGAGAGTTCTTGCGCGGCGATGCAGTTTTTTGTTTATTTATTGCTCCCAACCAAACGCTTACAAGTAAGAAACGGAAGGGAGGCGTGTATGTATATATGTATGTATGGATGAAATGATTACAGCTTATTATGTAGCCTATACCGTCTTTTTGTGTCTGTCCAGTATCCAGGTTGTAGTTGACCTGGTGAAAGACTGGCATGAACATATACGTTCCTCGCGCAAAACGCGTAATAAAAGAAAATAAAACGAGGACTAGCGTCTCACGACCAATGACCCGCTAGTCCTCTCACCAACCCCCTGAGCAATGCCATGCGGCAGCTCATATAGTAATTATAGTTTAACATCA
>CABQBF010000001.1 GCA_902462325.1 uncultured Peptococcaceae bacterium | reverse complement strand
TTTGTATTTTTATTGATGCTTATTCGTTTCTATTTCATACCTTCTTTACAGAACCTTGTATGTCACCGATCACACCTATTTAAAGGTATCCAACTCTGGCACCAACGCCACCTGTTTCAACACATTGGCTGGAAATTTCCCTAGCACCTCGGTATTGTACGCTGTCGCCATCTCATTATAAGCATTGTGGCTGATGGTTTGATTACAGGAGGCCAAATCGGTGCGAATTTGGGTACGGTAACGGTCATCGGAGCTGGATAATCTATAATCGTCCAACATCAGATATACCCGCTCGGTAGCCGCTGTCAACTGCTGGTTGGCGGCAGATTTTTCTTTCACGCTGTCAGCCTCTTCTAAAGCTGTGATTGCGTCCTGCAATTCTATCATAGCCGCGTCTTCCGCATATAAGTAACGCTCTGCAACCACCATCAGATTATGGGCCAAACCCACGCGGGTATCTAAATCACGCTGAATGCTGTAGCCGTCCTCGCCCTCTATAAAATAGCGCTCAATGGGATAAGCGGCGGCCACCAGCGAGCGGTGCGCGCCCAGCAAGGTAGAGAGAAGGATTACCACAACCGTAATCCCAATGGCCACATGCCGATTTTTTAATAGCTCTTTCATAATTGCTCCCAACCTTCTTTAACGCAGCTCTGTCAGCTTTGCTTTCAATTCGCTTTCAATCCGGCGCAGCTCCACTTCCGCAGCCTGCCGTTTTTGTGCGCCGTCTTTCTGAATTTGCATCACTTCATCCAAGGTAGCAATCAACTGTTTATTGGTATGCTGCAGCGTTTCAATGTCGATGATACTGCGTTCTGCTTCGCGGGCAATTTCCACCGAGCCTTGTTTCAGCATTTCGGCATTTTTCTTCAGCAATTCGTTGGTCATTTCCGATACGGCCGCCTGCGCTGCTGTAGCCTTGCGGGCATTTTCCATCCCCAGTGCCAGCACCATTTGGCTTTTCCACAGTGGAATGGTATTCACCAGTGAGGACTGAATTTTTTCAATCATCATGGCGTCATTATTTTGCAGCAAACGGGTCTGCGGCCCCATCTGAATGGAAACCATACGGCTTAATTCCAAATCGTGCAGCTTCTTTTCAAACCGATCGCACATATTTACCATATCGTTATAGGCCTGTGCATCCTCAGAAGTGCCGCTGGCCGCCGCTTTCTGGCGCAATGCTTCCAATTCATTGGCCCGTACCTGCTCCAATTTTTGCCGCCCAGCCAAAATATACATGGTTAGCTCTTTATAATATTGCAGATTCAGCTCATACATTTCGTCCAGCATCGCCACATCTTTCAGTAAAACCACCTGATGCTGCTCTAGCATTTGGCTGATTTTATCCACATTGGTTTCCGCCTGGCTATATTGGGCTTTTAATTCGTCAATCTGATTTTTGCCCTTTTTAAACAGACCGCTGAAAAATCCCTTTTTCTCATCACTGTTGTCAAAATCAATATTTTTCAGTTCCACCACCAGACTGGACAAGGCTTCTCCCACTTCGCCCAAATCCTTGGTGCGCACATTATTCAACGCCGTTTCGGAAAAATCAGCGATATTTTTCTGTGCGCCAGCGCCATACATCAAAACCTGATTGGCGTTGGTTACGTCAATTTGCTTGGCAAACTCAGCCACGGCCTGCTGTTCTTCCGCGCTCAATACGGTTTCTTCCATTTTTACTTCTGCAGCGGCTTTTGGCGCCGCTTCTTCCGCTTTGGCTTCCAACTGCGGTTCCAGTGTTAATTGTGGTATTCCATTCCCCATCTTACATCCATCCTTTTATCATCAAGATTATTTTGTACTTCCCATTGGCTGTCCAACCAGCCCTTCCCGCTGCAGCATTCCTTCCAACACGGTAATATCGGTGGAAATATCTAAGGCCTCGCTGCTGAACAGGCTATCCAACTGTTTCTCAAAAGCCACCACAATGGTATCCATCATGGATTCGATCTTCGTCATGGTCGCTGTAATATTTTTCCCGCGCACACCCTGCGCCGACAGCTCCGCATAAGTATGCAACAATTTCAGCGTGGTGGGCAGATAGTAATTCATAAACTTGCGGATTTGAGAAATTTTTCCCGGATTTTTGGCCACATGGTTGAAAATGCTGTCTGTCAGGCTTTCCAAACGGTCGATTTGACCGCTGATTTTTTTATCCTTCACTTGACTGCTCAACTGTCGCATTTGACGAATGGCTTCATGCCCTTGCAGCACCAGTTCATCCAGCTCGGTGTTACCGGTGGGTTGATACACTGGCTCAGGGTCTGCCACTTCCACCCATTTGCCCCTCCAGATAAAGCCCGTTAGCTTATACGCCATAAACGACCATAAAATCAGCCAAATAAAATGACTGAGCTTATACATTGGCATGCAGGTTGCCCAAAAAATCCAAATGACAGCGACTATGTAAACAGGCACCACCGACTTTTTTCTGATTTTCGCCATATTCTGTCCTCTCCATCTTTTCTTCTATCCTTCATAGTCCAAAACTGCATATCACTATGAACACTATATCATAATTTTCTTCCGGCTGCATTCTTTTTTTCCCTGTTTCCGCAATTCTTCCGTAAAATTTCTTCATTATAAAAAGGCTGCTCGCTTTTGGAGGTCAGCCTTTTATTTTATGCCAGCAACAACATTGTTCATACATCGTTTTGTATCCTGATTTGTCCAAACTATTGCGCAAACCAGAAAGTTTCCATGAATTTCTGGTAACGCGCTACTGAGCCAGGCAGCGATAGATAATGCGCGGCTCCAATATACGCTCCTTCAAAATATAAAAAGCGCCCTGTTCCTCCAGCATTTCCAAATGCAAATCTACAGACAAAATCTTTCCGGCTTCATTTTCGCCGTATAGGGTAGTAAATAAACTATAGTTCCCCAGTATCTCCCTATGCTGCACCACTTCCACTATATCGGCGTCAAAAATAGAAAGCTCTTCTAACACATGATTCCACTGCATTGCATAAATATCTCTGCTTTCTTTGGGCTTTGCCTGCTCGGCCAATAAATCATAAAGCAGCACCGCATCTTTATTCTGTAAAGCCTGTAAATAAATCTGCAATGTGGCCATCATGTTCTGTCCGGCTAACAGCCAAACCAAATTATTGGTTCCATTGTTATAAAAATCATTGCCCCAAATGCGCTGTAAATGCAGCGACGGATTGCGGTTGAGCCAGTTGTTCTTTTCCTGATATTTATAATTCTTCCGTACTGCATCGCCCAGCATTCCCAATGCTTGCTCGTAAGCAATCTCTTGATATTGCATCTTGTCCAGCCATTCTTTAATTTGACTGTTCCGATAAAAATAACTCTGCTTGCTTACGCCGTTCTTTGAAAAATTCAGATGAAACAACTCTGCCCGTTGTTGCCCCCATTCACAAATCAGCAATTGGCATACTCCTTGCAGCCGCCCTTCTGTTACAAAGCATTGGTACTGCCGCTTCTCCTGCCAGCAATGATTACGAGCCTGTGTCAGTTCATCAAATCGCAAAATTTTTCCGTCTGTGAGATTCATTTTTCCCTCCATTTTTTGTATACAGAATGCAATATGCATTCTTTTTGTTCATTATACCATAAAACTATAGGAATTTGCGTTCTTTTTGAAAAATTCTCCAAAAATAGGTGGATTTATTCACTACTTCTGTTTTAATATCCTGCAAGTTTTCATGTATATGTATGTAGGCGCACAACTAAAAAAGGGATACCAGCAAATTCTGGTATCCCTTTTCATCACAGAAAAAATTAGAAAGATCTTCTCTTGTTATTTTTTCTGGCTGCTTCAGATTTCTTTTTACGTCTTACACTTGGTTTTTCATAATGTTCACGTTTACGGCATTCTGCTAAAACGCCAGATTTCTGACAGGAACGTTTAAATCTCCGAAGAGCACTATCTAAAGATTCAGTTTTTCCAACATGTACTTCTCCCACTGTTCTTCCCTCCCCTCATACTACACAGCCCAACTCTGCTGGCTGTTATAGGAGACCTTCAAATAAAACATCTATGTTATTATACTAGATATTTCGCAAATAATCAAGAACTTATCCTGCTGGCCACAACATTTCTCTGCCGCCCATTAAATGGAAGTGCAGATGCATGACTGTCTGGCCCCCCTGCTCGCCGCAGTTGTTCACCACACGATAGCCCGCTTCTGCAATGCCCTGTTCTGCGGCAATCTTGGCAATGGTCAGCATAATTTCCCCTAACAGGCGCTGATCCTCCTCAGAAGCGGCATTCAAACTTTCGATATGTTTTTTGGGTATCACCAGAATATGCACTGGAGCTTCAGGATTTAAATCGTTGAAGGCCATAACGTCCTCATCTTCATAAACAATGGTAGAGGGTATTTCTTTATTGGCAATTTTGCAAAAAATACAATCCATCTCTTTCACCTCCCGTACATTCCTTTAATATTTTACCGACTAACTGCTGCAAAAGCAAGACAGAAAATAGAAATTAATCAATAAATTTTCCTTTGACCAGTTTTCCATCAATTTTATCCAACTGTACCAGCACCATGGTATTTTTTTGACAGGGGCCGTCCACCGCCACATGCAGGTAATTATCGGTATGTCCCAGCCACAGGCCGTCTTCCCGCTGTTCCTCTATCAACACCTCTACCTGCTGCCCTAAATGCTGTGCCATATAATGCAGCATATTTTTTTCGGCTATTTCCTGCATCTGCTTGCTGCGCGCGTCTTTCACTTCGTTGCTGATTTGCTCTGCATATCCGGCAGCCGGCGTACCTTCCCGGGGCGAATATTTAAAGATATGCATACTGCTGAAGGCAATTTCGTCACAGAAACGCAGACTGTTGGCAAATTGTTCATCGGTTTCTCCGGGGAAGCCCACCATCAAATCGGTACTCAAGGCAATATCGGGCACAGCCTGCCGAATGCGGGCCATTTCCTGCCGGTACTGCTCTGTATCATAAGGGCGGTGCATGCGGGCCAATACGCTGTCGTCACCGGCTTGCAGCGGCAAATGCAAGTGCCGGCACATCCGGCGGTTTTCGGCAAACAAACGCAATAAATGGTCGTCCACCTCAGTAGGCTCAATAGAGCTTAACCGGATGCGTGCAAAGGAGGTTTCTGCCAGCAGCATTTCGCACAGGTCGGCCAATGTATGCTGCTGCACAGCGCCCTGCGCCGCCTCCTGTTCGCTGGGTTTGCCGTAAGCGCCTAAATGAATGCCAGTAAGAATGATTTCCTGAAATCCGGCCTGCTCCAGTTTTTTGGCTTCTTGCAGCGTATTGGCCATGCTGCGGCTGCGCAGAGGTCCGCGGGCATAGGGAATGATGCAGTAAGTACAAAACTGCTCACAGCCATCCTGCACTTTCAGATAAGCCCGGGCTTTTTGAATAACCCGTTCCATAGTAATTTCCTCGAAATCGGTCAGACTGTCTTTTTCATCCACCAACTGCTGCCGCCGCCCGTCAAACTGTTCTACCAAATCTACAATCAGATGACGCTTATTGGTGCCCAGAATAATATCCACATCTTCAATGGCCGCCACATTCTCTGGCGAAGTTTGGGCATAACAGCCGGTAACCACCACAATAGCCTGAGGATTGATGTGCTTAGCGCGGCGAATCATCTGCCGGGATTTGCGGTCGCCGGCATGGGTAACGGTGCAGGTGTTGACGACATACACATCGCAATATTGCTCAAATTCGCCGAGCTGATAACCCCGCTGTAAAAATAACGCCGTCATGGCTTCTGTTTCACTTTGATTTACTTTACAGCCCAACGTATGAAAGCCCACGATTTTTGGTTCATTTTTTAATTCCACTTGCGCTGTACTCCTCTCTGCTCCTGCAATGATACAACTCGTTTTTTGATATGGTATCGCATTTTTCGCATTTTTGCAAGCCATTCAAGGAGCTCCACCCAACCAATTCAAATCTAAACTTTTCATATTCTTAAAATTGCGCCTGGTTTGGCCGTCCTTGCAGTCAATGGATTTTATTGATTTCGT
Organism: uncultured Peptococcaceae bacterium; assembly: GCA_902462325.1. Classification (GTDB taxonomy): domain Bacteria; phylum Bacillota; class Peptococcia; order Peptococcales; family Peptococcaceae; genus UBA7185. The sequence goes on along the minus strand of CABQBF010000001.1, from coordinate 79,809 downwards.
TCCATACTGGCTTTGTGTTCTGTTTCCATCACATCCAGAAGTTCCGCAATAGGGCCGCTGGGATAGCTTTCCCGGCAAGCTTCCATCGTCCGAGCAAATTCTTCCGACCCTCCATACCAAGCAGCGTCTGCGGAGGCGATGAACCGGCAGATAACCTCTGCCGCAGGCGGATTATCCCAGAAACCAACCTGCTTATCACCCATAAGTATAAGGTACGCCAGAACCGTGTTGGGCGCCTCTAAGAAACGGCTCCGCAACTCATCGCATGCGCCTTCACTAAGACCATCAGCAACTAAAGTAAAGGCAATCAGTTGGTCTAAGGGAACTGTATCCGTATGATCCAAAACATATTCAAAATTTGGATTATCCAAGCCGCCGTTCAAATCAAAGGCTGCAGCATCTGTGCTGACTGCCATCCAGTCCGTGTCCTCTAATTCCGGCATGGAACTCTCTGTCTGGGAAGTGTTCTCTTGTGTGTGCGAAAAACTTTCTACCCCCGCACAGCCGGAAAGCAAAAGCAGACAGGATAAAACAACCATTTGCCACAATGAAAGCCTTCTTTTCATCGTTACATTCCTCCTTGAATTGGAACTAAAGACCCAGTTATGCGGACGATTATAACAGATACGGGCAGAATAGACAAGGGCAGAAATATAAACGCCTGCCCTTGCTGTTCACTTCAGAGGATATTCTCGATAGAAACGACAGTCCCAGAACATTATCAACTTGAATCGTATCGTTCGGATTATCATTGTTTGGTTTATCATTTTGCAAAAAAATATGATGGAGAAATGGTTTTCTGTCCATATTTATCCACAAGTCCTTCTTTTTGCTCTGGATAACAAAAAACCTCCCAGAAACTCTGAGAGGTTTTGCAATTGCCTGAAATAAGAAGCCAATTAACGTTTGGAGAACTGTGGAGCTCTTCTTGCACCTTTTAAGCCGTATTTCTTTCTTTCCTTCATACGTGGGTCTCTTGTTAAGAACCCTGCTCTTTTCAGCACTGGACGGTATTCTGCATCGGCTTTTAATAAAGCTCTTGCGATACCCAGACGCACAGCACCAGCCTGACCTGTTGTTCCGCCGCCATGTGCGTTGACTAAAACATCAAATCTGCCTTCTGTTTCAGTTAAAACCAGTGGCTGTCTGATAATCATTTCCAGCGTTTTTTTGCAGAAATAATCTTTGGAATCTTTGCCGTTGACAATAATCTGACCATTACCTGGCACCAGTCTTACTCTGGCAACAGAGGATTTACGACGGCCTGTACCGTAGAACTGCACTTTTTCATTGTTTGCCATTGTTCATTTCCTCCTTAACCGATAATTTCCAGTACTTCTGGTTTCTGAGCCTGATGTTTGTGGTCAGCACCAGCATATACGAATAATTTTGTGAACATTTTTCTGCCCAGACGGTTGTGTGGCAGCATGCCTTTGATGGCGGTTTCCATAGCCAGAACCGGTCTCTGAGCCATTAAATCTTTATATTTGGTAGAACGCAGACCGCCAGGATAGCGGCTGTGACGACGGAATAATTTCTGATCCAGTTTTTTCCCTGTTAAAACAGCGTCTTTGGCGTTGATTACGATTACATAATCCCCACAATCAACATTTGGGGTAAATGTTGGTTTATTTTTTCCTCTTAAAACTGCAGCAACCTGAGAAGCTACACGACCCAGTGGTTTACCGGCTGCATCTACTACATACCATTTTCTATCAACCTCAGTAGGTTTTGCCATATAGGTGGTACGCATTATATTCCCTCCTTAGAATATCGACAATACTAGATAATAAATGAGTTTATATAGTTAAGATCCGGGGCTCTGGATCATAGAACTAACAGCGCTCAAAAAAGTGTGCCCGAAAACACACTCATATATTTTAACCTATCCGGTAAAAGCTGTCAAGGGTAAAATACATTTTTTAAATATAATCCGCTGGCCGGCGCTGTGCGTCCGGCTAAGTGGCGATTTTGTGTAGCCAGCACTTCAGGAATGACATCCAAGGATTTGCGGTGCAAGCCAATATCCAAAATCGTACCTACCATAATCCGCACCATGTTATACAAAAAGCCGTTGCCATACACATCGAAGGTGAGCCAATCACCCTGCCGGTGCATGTTGACATAATAGACGGTACGCACAAAGTTTTTTACAGTACTTCCCGCCGCGCTGAAACCCTGAAAGTTATGGGTTCCCTCCAGTAATTTGCAGGCCTGCTGCATCAGCATATCATCTAAAATGCCTGGATAATGATAAAAATACTGATTGCCAAACACTGTATGGTCGTCACTGTTCCACACCCGATATTGATAATGTTTTCCTAAGGCACTTTTGCGGGAATGAAACTCCAACGCCACATCTTCTGTCGATAAAATATAAATATCTTTCGGCAAATGCTGATTGATGGCACGGGCCAGCTTGTCTACCGGAATCATCGAGTCGGTGTAAAAATGTACCACTTGACCCAAAGCATGTACGCCACGATCGGTTCGGCCGGCGCTGTGTACCCGGGTAGGCTCTTTCAGCAATCCGCCGATGGCTGCTTCCAGCTCTTCCTGCACAGTAGGCAGATGTTCTGGATCAAGCTGGGCCTGGAAACCAAAGTAACGGCTGCCGTCATATTGAACGATTGCTTTGATATTACGCATAGCTCCTCCATCAAATAAAGCGGGTCAAAAAGGCGCCTGCTACCATACAGAAACATAATACGCCTGCCACCGCATCCTGTCGGCCATAGCACAGTGCTTTCAACCGGGTGCGGTTTTCACCGCCATGATAACAGCGGGCTTCCATGGCCATGGCCAACTCATCGGCCCGTTTGAAGGCGTTTAAAAACAACGGCACCAGCAGGGGAATCATGGCTTTCGCCCGTTCCATCAAATTGCCGCTTTCAAAGTCGGCGCCGCGGGCTGCCTGAGCCTTCATGATTTTATCGGTTTCCTCAATCAGCGTTGGAATAAACCGCAGGGCAATGGTCATCATCATGGCCAGCTCATGGGCCGGTACGCCGAAACGCTGAAAAGGCTTCAGCAGATTTTCAATGCCGTCGGTTAAGGAAATGGGCGTGGTGGTTAGCGTTAAAATAGAAGTAACGCTAACCAACAGCACCAAACGGGTACCCATAAAGATGGCCTGCCGGATCCCTTCTTTGGTGATGGTCAAAAATCCCCACTGCCATAATGGTTCCCCCGGCGTCATAAACATTTGCAGCACCACTGTCAACAATACGATAAATACGATAGCCTTGATGCCGCGGAAGAAAAATTTCAGCGGAATATGGGAAATCAGCACAACCACAATGGATAGCAGCAGCATTGCGCCCAATCCCCCAAAATTATTGACCAGAAACAACGAAACCATATAAAACAGCACTGCCAGAATTTTGGTGCGGGGGTCCAGCCGATGCAAAAACGAATTGCCGGGCAGGTACTGACCAATGGTAATATCTTTTAACATGTCTGCCGCCCCTCTCTGACCGCCAAAGCCTGTAAAATTTCTGTTTTAATCTCTTCTATTTCAATTAAATCGGTGCGCACGTCCAGTCCCTGCGCTTTTAGCCGCAGCAATAACCGGGTCAGCGTTGGAACGCCAACGCCAATCTGTTCCAGCTCGTCAGGATGGGAAAAGACTTCTTGCGGCGTTCCCTGCAATTTGATTTGTCCATGGTCCAGCACAATCATTTGCTGCGCATACCGGGCAATATCATCCATACTGTGGGATACCATGATAATGGTCATCCCCTGCTTGTGTAACGCAGCTATCTGCTCCAGAAATTCCTCCCGTCCCCGCGGGTCTAATCCTGCGGTCGGTTCGTCCAGCACCAGATATTTGGGCTTCATGGCCAACACACCTGCAATGGCCACTTTTCGCTTTTGACCGCCGCTTAAATCAAAGGGAGATTGTTTTCGCAGACTTTTATAATCCAACTTCAACAGTTCCATAGCTTCCTGCACCCGCTTTTTAACCTTGTCGTCGGACAAGCCTAAATTGCGGGGCCCAAAACTGATATCCTGCTCCACCGTTTCTTCAAAAAGCTGATACTCTGGGTACTGAAAAACAAGACCGACTTTCATGCGTAGCTCTTTTAATTTGCCTTTTGCCTCTTTTTGATTGATATTTAACCCGTCTACCAGAACGTCACCCTTTGTGGGCTTCAGTAATCCGTTTAAATGCTGAATAAGGGTGGATTTACCGGAACCTGTATGGCCTACAATTCCGAGAAATTCACCCTCATCAATATTCAAACAAATATCCTGAAGCGCATGACTTTCTGTCGGTGAACCTGCCTGATAGGTATAGAATACATGCTTCACTTCTAAAGACATAACGCCGTCACCATTTCCTCTATTGTCATGATATCTGCTGCAATTCGTTTATCTTCTTTATGTAGCAATGCTGCCAATTCCGCCACCGGCGGAACATCTAGCTGCATTTGTTTCAGTAAATCAACTTGGGTAAATACCTCTTTTGGAGTCCCCGACAGTATAATCCGGCCATTTTCCATCACAATAACACGATCTGCCAGAACAGCTTCCTCCATGAAATGGGTGATATTGATAACCGTGATGCCATCTTCCCTGTTTAAGCGCTGCATGGTTTCCATTACTTCGCGCCGTCCTAACGGGTCCAGCATGGCAGTCGGTTCATCAAACACAATATACTTGGGCCGCATAGCAATAATGCCTGCTATGGCAATTCGCTGCTTTTGTCCGCCAGATAACAAATGGGGCCCTTTTTCTTTATATTGGCTCATACCAACCGCCGCCAGAGCTTCGTCAACTCTCTGCCTAATCAGGACTGGATCCATACCCATATTTTCTGGACCGAAGGCAACATCTTCCTCCACCGTTGTGGCAACAAGCTGATTATCAGGATTTTGAAATACCATCCCTACTGTTTGCCGAATCGTCCATAAGTCTGCTTCGTTTGCTGTATCGACAGCGTCAACTTCAACTGTCCCTGCAGTTGGTAACAAAAGAGCATTCAAGTGCTTTGCCAACGTAGATTTTCCGCAACCATTATGCCCTAACACAGCAATATGTTCTCCTTCATGAATTTCCAGAGAAACATCATCTAACGCTTTGACTTCCTGTTTTGTTGATTCTTTATGAAATATATGTGTTAAATGATTGATCTTAATCATCGTTTTATGTGGGAAACAGCAGAAGTCAGGAACGAAATTCCTGACTTCCACGCCCTTCTCCTTATACCAATTCTACAATAGCCATTGGCGTACCGTCACCGCGACGATATCCTGCTTTTACCACACGGGTGTAACCACCCTGACGGTCTTCGTATTTCGGAGCAATTTCGTCAAATAATTTCTTAGCCACGTCTTCTTCTGTCAAGTAAGCCAGAGCCTGACGGTAAGCATGCAAATTGCCTGCTTTGCCTAAAGTAATCATTTTTTCAACGATTCTTCTAACTTCTTTTGCTTTTGCTTCTGTGGTTTCGATCTGACCATATTTTAATACAGAAGTGGTCATATTTCTTAACAGCGCCCGGCGCTGAGAGCTATTACGACCTAAATTTCTATGAGGCATTTCTGTTCCTCCTTTACTACAAAATTCACTTTTATTCTTCCGTGGATCTTAAGCCTAAGCCCAGAGCTTCCATTTTTTGCTGAACTTCTTCCAGGGATTTTTTACCCAGGTTCCGAACCTTCATCATATCATCTTCTGTTTTCTGCGTTAATTCAGAAACAGTGTTGATACCAGCACGTTTTAAACAGTTGTAGGAACGAACAGACAAATCTAACTCTTCAATGGTCATATCTAAAATCTTGTTCTTTTCCTCTTCCTCTTTTTCTACCATGATTGGAACGTGATCCATACCGTCGGTCAGGCCAACAAATAATTTCAAGTGATCGCTCAAAATTCTAGCTGCCAAACTAACTGCGTCATCCGGCTTAATGCTACCGTTACTCCACAATTCAATCGTCAGTTTATCATAGTCAGTCCGCTGACCAACACGAGTATCTTCCAGATAAAAGTTAACCTTGTGAATAGGAGTATAAATAGAATCAATCGGAATTGTTCCTATTGGCTGATCTTCCTTTTTATTTTTTACGGAAGAAACATAACCACGGCCACGTTCTACTACCATCTCAATGTATAAACGGCTGTCTTCATCCAACGTCGCAATATGTAAGTCCCCGTTCAGCACTTCAATTGCTTCTGTTGTAATGACATCGGCAGCGGTCACTTCACCTGGTCCGTTGGCATCAATCACAATAATCTGTGGTTCATCGCTATCCGACTTCAGAGCCAAAGATTTGATGTTCAGAATGATATCTGCAACATCTTCCACCACACCAGGCACCGTGGAAAACTCATGCAGCACACCGTCAATCTTGATGGATGTAACTGCTGTACCAGGCAGAGAAGACAGTAAAATACGTCTTAAGGAGTTCCCCAGTGTTGTACCATAACCCTTTTCAAGTGGTTCAACAACAAATTTACCATAAGTGTTATCGTCACTCATCGCAACGCACTCGATATTTGGCTTTTCAATCTCAATCATATTTCAACCTCCTACTTATACTCAGTATAACCTAAGAGTAATGATTATCAATTATTTGGAGTACAACTCAACAATCATCTGTTCTTCAACTGGTATATCAATATCTTCTTTGCTTGGCATTCTTACAACTTTAGCAGACAGATTGTCTACATCCAGTTCCAACCATGCAGGAGGATTTTTGGTGCCCAGATTGTCAGCTAATTCTTTAATCAAGGCAGAATTTTTACTCTTATCTTTTAACTGAATAACATCGCCAACTTTTAATTCCATAGATGGGATATTGGCTTTTTTACCATTCAGTGTGAAGTGATTGTGGCGAACGAACTGTCTAGCCTGATTTCTGGAAGATGCAAAGCCTGCGCGATAAACAATGTTATCGAAACGGGTTTCCAGCAATACCAGCAGGTTTTCACCAGTAACACCTTTTTTACGTTCAGCTTTGTCGAAATAGGTTTCAAACTGGCCTTCCAGCACACCATAAATACGACGAGCTTTCTGTTTTTCTCTTAACTGCAAACCATATTCACTCTGTTTGCTTCTGCGCTGGCCATGCTGACCAGGAGCATAACTTCTTTTTTCGATTGCACATTTGTCAGAGTAGCAACGATCACCTTTCAAAAACAGTTTCACGCCTTCTCTACGGCACAAACGGCAAACAGGACCTGTATATCTAGCCATTCCTCAATTGCACCTCCTAGACTCTTCTACGTTTTGGTGGACGACAACCATTATGAGGAATTGGAGTTACGTCCTTAATCATACTTACTTCTAAACCAGCAGCCTGTAAAGAACGGATTGCAGCTTCTCTACCGGCACCTGGGCCTTTTACATAACATTCAACTTCTCTTAAGCCATGTTCCATTGCAGCCTTTGCAGCAGTGTCTGCAGCAGTCTGAGCAGCGTATGGAGTGCTTTTTCTGGAGCCTTTGAAGCCCATACCGCCAGCACTGGCCCAAGATAAGGCGTTACCATTCATATCAGTGATAGTAACGATTGTATTGTTAAATGTAGATTTGATATGGGCGATACCCTTATCAACATTTTTACGTTCTCTGCGTTTTACACGAGTATTAGCAGTCTTTGGTCTAGCCATTTAACATATCACCCCTTACTTCTTACGTTTTGCGCCTACAGTTTTAATTTTACCTTTACGTGTTCTTGCATTTGTTTTGGTTCTCTGACCTCTAACCGGCAGACCTCTGCGGTGTCTTACACCACGATAGCAACCGATTTCAGACAGACGTTTGATATTCAGAGAAATTTCACGGCGCAGGTCGCCTTCCACTTTCATTTTGCCGATGATATCTCTTAATTTCTGTACTTCTTCTTCTGTCAGATCACGTACTCTTGTGTCAGGATTGATACCTGCTTCTGCAACAATTTTTTCAGAAGTAGCTTTGCCAATACCATAGATATATGTCAAGCCAATTACGACTCTCTTTTCTCTCGGTAAGTCAATACCAACGATTCGTGCCATTTGATGCACCTCCCATGAGAAGCTCTATTTATAAATTAACCTTGTTTCTGTTTGTGTTTTGGATTTTCGCAAATTACCATTACAGCACCTTTACGGCGAATGATTTTGCATTTTTCACAAATTGGCTTTACAGAAGCTCTTACTTTCATTTTTATACCCTCCTTATCGGAAATAGGAAGTATCTTTTTACTTAAACCGGTACGTAATCCGGCCGCGGCTCAGATCATATGGAGAGAGCTCAACTGTAACTCTGTCCCCCGGTAAAATTTTAATAAAATTCATTCTGATCTTACCGGAAACATGGGCCAAAACTTTATGACCATTTTCCAGCTCAACCTGAAACATCGCATTTGGTAGAGGTTCTATAACTGTTCCTTCTACTTCAATGACATCCTTAGACATATGAGATAGCCTCCTTCACGACACCTTCACCTTTTATAGCTCCGTTAAAATCAATGGCCCATCCTCCGTTACTGCCACAGTATGTTCAAAATGGGCGGATAATTGTTTATCATTTGTAATAACTGTCCATCTGTCTTTTAAAACAGAGACATTATGAGTACCGACATTGACCATTGGCTCAATTGCCAGACAATAACCAGCTTTTAGTCTTGGACCATGTCCCGGGCTTCCATAGTTCGGAATTTGCGGTTCTTCATGCATGGCGCGGCCAATCCCATGACCGCAGTAATTACGTACCACAGAAAAACCATTGTTTTCCACATGAGTCTGCACAGCGCTGGATATATCGGAGAGCCTGTTTCCAATAACGGCCTGCTCAATCCCTTTGTACAGACTTTCTTCTGTGACCTGCAATAATTTCTCTGCGGTCTCAGAAATTTCACCAATCGGTAAAGTTCTGGCTGCATCACCATGATATCCATTGAGAATTGCTCCGATATCAATACTGATAATATCACCATTTTCTACTATCTCTAAACTTGGAATCCCATGTACTACAACATGATTAACGGAAGTACAGATTGTAGCCGGAAAACCACGATATCCTTTGAAAGAAGGCACCGCCCCTTGGGATATGATATAGTCTTCCGCAATCTGGTCCAGTTCTTTGGTACTAATGCCCGGTTTCGCAGCCTTAGCAAGTTCCTCGTGGGTTTGGGCGACAATGCGGCCCGCATCCCGCATATATTGAATTTCCCGAGGAGATTTTGCATGAATCATGCTTAGTTGCTCCCCAAAGCAGAACGAATATCAGCTAATACTTTTTCCATAGACTGACTACCGTCTATAGAACTCATAATACCCTTGGATTGATAGTACTCGATTAATGGCGCAGTCTGCGCTGCGTATACATCCAACCGGTTACTAACTGTTTCAATCTTATCATCATTGCGCTGGTATAATTCACCACCACATTTATCGCACACGCCTTCCACCTTTGGAGCTTTATTGGTAACATGGAACGTAGCGCCGCAAGCTCTGCATACTCTGCGACCGGTTAACCGGTCAACCAGAAATGCTTTATCAACTTCAATGTTTACAACCCGATCCAGCGTCATTCCCAGTTCCTTTAAAATTCCATCCAGCGCGTCTGCCTGCTGTACGGTTCTTGGAAATCCATCCAGCAGAAAACCGTCTTTGCAGTCATCTTCTGCCAGACGTTCTTTTACGATGCCAACCGTTACTTCATCCGGTACCAGTTGACCTTGTTCCATATAGCTTTTCGCCTTTAAGCCCAGCTCTGTGCCGTCTTTCTGCGCTTTACGAAACATATCGCCGGTGGAAATATGAGGAATCTGATACACTTCAACCAGTTTTTCCGCCTGTGTTCCTTTTCCGGCGCCGGGAGGCCCCATCAGTATAATTTTCACTGTAATCCCCTCCAAATCAGATTATTTCATAAAGCCTTCATAGCTGCGCATCAGCAGAGAAGCTTCCAGTTGTTTCATAGTATCTAATGCAACGCCGACTACAATCAGCAGTGCTGTACCGCCGAAGTACAGTTCCAAATCTGTCAGGCCCATGATAATGGCTGGCAGAACAGCGATAGCTGCTAAGAAGATTGCACCGAATAAGGTAATCCGGCCCATGACTTTGGCGATGTAATCGGATGTCGGTCTGCCTGGACGTAAGCCAGGAATAAAACCGCCGTTTTTCTTGATGTTTTCCGCTACGTCCACCGGATTGAATGTAATCGCAGAATAGAAGTAGGTGAAGAAAACGATCAACAATGCATATAAAATGTTGTAGAAGATGCCGGAAGCATCAAAAATTTGTGTGATGGTCTGGGCAACACTGCTATTTGGGAAGAAAGAAGCAACTGTGCCAGGGAACATCAGAATAGACATTGCAAAGATTACCGGAATAACCCCTGCGGAGTTTACTTTAATTGGAATGTGTGTGGACTGTCCGCCATACACTTTGCGGCCAACCACCCGTTTTGCATACTGTACAGGAATTCTTCTCTGACCTTCCTGAATTGCCACAACTGCAACAATAGCAGCCAGAGCAATCACTGCAAACAGTAATACTACTAAGAACCCGATTGCGCCATTCTGTGCAATATAGTTGTACAGATAGTAGCAACCAGAAGGAATCCGGGAAACAATCCCTGCAAAGATGATTAAAGAAATCCCATTGCCGATTCCTTTTTCTGTAATCAACTCACCAATCCACATCAGGCAGGCTGTACCAGCTGTCAATGTTAAAGCAATTAAAGCGATACTGCCAAAGGAATCATTCACTAACGCTGTTCTAAATCCTAAGGAAACGCCAATAGCCTGAACAAAAGCTAATACAACAGTTAAATATCTAGTATATTCAACAATCTTTCTACGATCTTCTTTTGCCAGCTGTTCCAGTCTAGGAACAATAACTGTCAACAGCTGCATGATAATGGATGCGTTGATGTAAGGTGTAATACTCATAGCAAAAATTGAGAAGTTCTTGAAAGCACCACCAGATACCATATCAAAGAAACCCAGTAATTTTGCTTTTTCAGTTAATTCAGCAATTGCAGCGACATCAATGTTTGGCACTGGGATATGCGCCCCAATACGAAACACCAGAAACATCATCAGTGTAAAAAGAATCTTTTTACGAGTATCCTCAGCTTTTACTGCACTTTTGAGAGTTGATAACAAATTAAATCACCTCAACTCGGCCACCGGCTGCTTCAATTTTTTCCTGAGCGGATTTACTGAAAGCGTTTGCTTTTACAGTGAATGCCTTGGTAACTTCGCCATTGCCTAAAATTTTCACGCCGCCGTTTTTAACCTGTTTTACAATACCGTTATCAAATAACAATTCTGGTGTAATTTCAGTATTTGCTTCAAACCGTTCCAGACGATCCAGATTTACTTCTGTATATTCTACTTTGAAAATTGCATTGGTAAATCCTCTCTTTGGCATACGACGCTGTAATGGTGTCTGACCACCTTCAAAAGCTGGGCCTTTGCCGCCGCCAGAACGAGCTTTTTGACCTTTATGACCTTTACCGGCTGTTTTACCCAAACCGGAACCAATACCTCTACCTTTGCGTTTAGGAGCCTGTTTAGACCCTTCAGCAGGTTTTAGCTCATGGAGTTTCACTTAAAACACCTCCTATATTAAGCTTCTACTTCTTCAACACTTACTAAGTGATTGACTTTTGCAATCATACCTCTGATAACAGCCGTGTCATCCTGAACAACAGAGCTGTGTGTTTTCTTGAGGCCGAGGGCTTTTACAACATTTCTTTGTCTTTCAGATGAACCGATTACACTTTTTACTAAAGTAATTTTAAGCTGTGCCATCTCAGAATCCCCCTTAACCTAAGATTTCTTCAACGGACTTGCCGCGCAGTCTTGCAACATCTTCGACTCTCTTCATGGAGGCTAAGCCCTGCATAGTGGCTTTTACGATGTTCAGACTGGTGTCAGAACCCAAAGATTTTGCTAAGATATTTTTAATACCTGCTAATTCTACAACCGCACGTACTGCGCCGCCGGCGATAACCCCAGTACCTTCAGCAGCCGGTCTCAGCATTACACGGCCTGCGCCGAACCGACCAACGATTTCATGTGGGATTGTACCGTTTACTACAGGTACTTCAATCAGATTTTTCTTTGCATCTTCAATGCCTTTACGGATTGCTTCTGGTACTTCGTTTGCTTTCCCCATACCAACGCCAACAATGCCGTTTTCATTACCAACAACAACCAGAGCGCTGAAGCTCATACGGCGACCACCTTTTACAGTTTTCGCTACACGGTTGATCTGTACAACTTTTTCTTTTAATTCATAGTTGTTAGCATCTAGTCTTGCCAATACCTTTCCCTCCTTCGTCATTGATTAGAAGTCAAGACCGGCCTCTCTAGCTCCTTCAGCCAGAGCTTTGATACGGCCATGATAAAGGTTGCCACCCCGGTCAAAAACGACTTTATTGATACCTTTTTCAAGTGCTTTTTTTGCTACGGCTACACCGACTGCCTTAGCAGCATCGCTCTTAGTACCGTCAACTTTTACTTCTAAAGTAGAAGCAGATACCAGAGTATTTCCTACAGTATCATCAATGATCTGTGCGTAAATATGCTGTGTGCTTCTGAACACTGCTAAACGTGGTCTTTCTGCAGTACCCTTGATTTTATTTCTTGTTCTCCAGTGCTTTTTATTCCGGATACTTTTTCTTGGGGTTTGCTTAATCACGTTACTTCACTCCTTTCATTGGAGCTGGCCCTCTACCTAGAGGAACGGCTATTATTTACCGCCAGATTTACCAGCTTTCAATTTTACAACTTCGCCTGCATAACGAATCCCTTTGCCTTTGTAAGGTTCTGGTTCACGTACAGCACGAATATTTGCTGCCAGGCTGCCAACTTTTTCTTTATCAATACCCTTTACTACGATCTGGGTAGGAGCTGGAACTTCGATTTCCATGCCATCTTCCGGGTCAAATTCGACAGGATGAGAATAACCAACCTGCAGAACCAGTTTTTTGCCCTGCATCTGTGCTCTGTAACCTACACCAACCAGTTCCAGGCTCTTGGAGTAACCCTGAGTTACGCCAATTACCATGTTGTTTAACAGTGTACGGGTTAAGCCCCACAGTGCGTTTTTGCTTTCATCTGGGCAAATAACTTTTACCTGGCCGTTTTCCTGTTCCAGGATCATATCAGGATGTAATTGTTTTTCTAACTGACCTTTTGGCCCTTTTACAGTTACATGATTACCTTCAGCGATTGTTACTTCTACGCCGTCAACAATGCTAATAGGAAGTTTACCAATACGGGACATTTTTGCACCTCCTGAACTACCAAGTTTATTTATCTTACCATACGTAGCAGATAACTTCGCCGCCTAAGCCGAGCTTACGAGCCTCTTTATCTGTCATGATTCCTTTAGAGGTAGAGATAACTGCAATCCCCAAACCACCTAATACTTTTGGAATCTCGTCTTTTTTGCAATATACTTTCAGACCTGGTTTACTAATCCGTTTCAAGCCGGAAATAACTTTTTCACGGTTAGGACCATATTTTAAGTATACACGAATGATACCCTGTTTTCCATCTTCAACCTGTTCGTAATCTTTGATGAAACCTTCGTTTTTCAAGATTTCGGCCAAAGCAGTTTTGGTTTTGGAAGCAGGAATTTCTACCTTTTCGTGCATAACCATATTTGCATTACGAATTCTTGTTAAAAAATCTGCAATTGGATCTGTCATTACCATTTACAGCGACCCCCTTCCATACATTTGGTTTTACCAACTGGATTTTGTTACACCAGGTAGTTGGCCTTTATAAGCTAATTCACGGAAACATACTCTGCAAAGACCGAATTTACGCATATATGCATGTGGACGTCCGCAAACTTTACATCTATTTACTTCTCTTACTTTGTATTTGGGCGCTTTCCGCACCTTCATGGATGTTTTTGCCACAGGATTACCTCCTAATCAATTAACTTGCAAATGGCATACCCAGAAGTTTCAGCAATGCTCTGCCTTCTTCATCAGTTTTTGCTGTTGTTGCAAAAACGATTTCCATACCTCTGAGTTTATCAATTTTATCGTATTCGATTTCAGGGAAAATCAACTGTTCTTTTAAGCCCAGGCTGTAGTTTCCTCTGCCATCAAAAGATTTTGGAGAAACACCTCTGAAATCACGAACACGTGGCAGCGCTACGCTCAGCAGTCTGTCAACAAACTCATACATACGGTCGCCACGCAAAGTTACTTTTACACCTACTGGCATACCTTCTCTTAATTTGAAACCAGCGATAGATTTTTTTGCTCTGGTTACAACAGGCTTCTGACCGGTAATCAGAGTTAAATCGTTCAGGGCAGCGTCCAGAGCTTTTGGATTCTGTACGGCTTCACCCAGACCAATGTTGACTACAACCTTATCCAGTTTTGGAATAGCCATTACGTTTGTATATTTGAACTGTTCCTGCAAGCCAGGAACAACTTCATTCAGATATTTATCTTTTAATCTAGCCATTTCAATATAGCCTCCTTTCCACCAAGACTATGAATTAAAGTGCTTTTCCGCATTTACGGCAAACACGAATTTTTTTGCCATTGTCGATGGTGTGCGCTACTCTTACGCCCTTTTTACAGGTACTGCAGTAAGGCATTACGTTAGAAACGTGAATAGCTGCTTCCTTTTCAATAATACCACCCTGTGGCATTTTCTGTGTTGGTTTTGTGTGACGTTTTACAACGGCAACACCTTCCACAACAACTTTATCCTGGCTTGGGATTGCTTGAATCACTTTACCAGTTTTACCTTTATCTTTTCCAGCGATTACAATAACTTCATCGCCTTTTTTAACGTTCATTTTTGCCACGATTTTCACCTCCAAGGCTACAGCTTACAGCACTTCAGGAGCCAGAGATACAATTTTCATGAAATCTCTATCCCGCAGTTCTCTGGCCACTGGCCCAAAAATACGGGTTCCTCTTGGGCTCTTATCATCTTTGATGATAACGGCTGCGTTTTCACTAAAGCGAATGTAAGAACCATCAGCTCTGCGAACAGATTCTTTTGTTCTAACAACTACTGCTTTTACCACGTCACCCTTCTTGACAACGCCACCAGGTGTTGCTTCTTTAACAGCAGCAATAATGATATCACCTACGGATGCATAACGGCGTCCTGTACCACCCAGTACACGGATGCACAACAATTCTTTTGCACCGGTATTGTCACCGACTTTCAGTCTGGTTTCTTGTTGAATCATATCAGGTTACCTCCTTCCGGCAACATCTCGTTGTGAAAAAACTACACAACTTATACGAGCGTAGCCTTTTCAGTAATTTCAACAACACGCCATCTTTTATCTTTACTCAGTGGACGTGTTTCCATAATTTTTACTTTATCTCCTACTTTGCAGGCATTTTCTTCGTCATGAGCTTTATATTTCTTTGTCATGGCAGTAATTTTGCCGTACAGAGGATGACGGAAATGGTTTTCGACAGAAACTGTAACAGTTTTGTCCATTTTGTCGCTTACAACAACGCCGTAACGAACTTTACGATTTCCTCTTTCCACGTTGTAACCTCCTCACTTGAGCCTAGGCCTGTTCTTTAATTTCACGTTCCCGCAAGATTGTTTTTGCTTTTGCAATGTCCTTACGGATTTCTTTAATCTTCATTGGATTTTCTAACTGGCCGGTAGCCATCTGGAAACGCAAATTAAAAAGTTCTTCTTTGAGATCTACAACCTTCTTTTCCAATTCAGCTGTGCTTAAGTCTCTCAATGCCTTAACCTTCATTTACGTCACCGCCTTCTTTTTTCACGAATTTACATTTAATAGGCAATTTATGCATTGCCAAACGCAATGCTTCTCTGGCTACTTCTTCTGGAACGCCAGCCAATTCAAACATTACTCTGCCTGGTTTTACCACTGCAACCCAGTAATCAGGAGCACCTTTCCCGGAACCCATACGTACTTCAGCAGGTTTTGCTGTTACAGGTTTGTCTGGGAAAATTTTAATCCATACTTTACCGCCACGTTTGATGTAACGAGTCATTGCAATACGGGCAGCTTCAATCTGGCGGCTTGTAATCCATGCACCTTCCAGAGCCTGCAAACCATATTCGCCATATGTTACTTCTGTACCTTTATGTGCTTCACCTTTCAAGCTTGCACGATGTGGTCTACGCCATTTTACTCTCTTTGGCACCAACATGATTAGTTGCCTCCTTCCTTAGCTTGAGCATTTTTCGCTTCAGGAAGAACTTCCCCTTTGTAGATCCAAACTTTTACGCCGATTTTACCATAAGTTGTATCTGCTTCTGCGAAACCGTAATCAATGTCGGCACGGAGTGTGTGCAGTGGCACCTTGCCTTCGCTGTACCATTCAGTACGGGCGATATCAGCACCTGCCAAACGACCAGAGATTGCAATTTTAATACCTTCAGCGCCAGATTTCAAAGCTCTGCCTACAGCCTGTTTCATAGCTCTACGGAATGCTACACGTCTTACCAGCTGTGCAGCGGTAGCTTCCGCAACCAACTGTGCATTGGCTTCTGGTCTTTTTACTTCCTGGATATTGATGTTTACCTGTTTGCCAGTCATGGCTTCCAGTTCTTTACGCAGTTTTTCGATTTCGGAGCCCTTGGCGCCGATTACGATACCAGGTTTTGCTGTATGAATTGTCACTCTCAGTTTGGTATTCCCAGTTCTTTCAGTGATAATTTCAGAAACGCCGCTTTCAAATAATTTGGCTTTAACAAACTTACGGACCTTCAGATCTTCATGGAGGAGTTCTACATAATTCTTATCAGCATACCATCTAGCGTCCCAGTCTTTAATGACGCCGATACGCATTCCTTTAGGACTTACCTTTTGACCCACTGAGTGATCCCTCCTTATTTTTCGCTAACCATTACTGTAATATGGCTTGTTCTCTTACGGATACCATCCGCTCTGCCCATTGCTCTAGGTTTAAATCTTTTTAAAGACGCACCCTGATCAACATAAGCTGTGCTGACATACAGGTTATCAACGTTCATGTTGTAATTATGTTCAGCGTTAGCTACAGCAGATTTCAATACTTTTTCTACTAATGCAGCACCCTTGTGAGGTGTAAATTTCAAAATCGCATATGCTTCTCCAACACTTTTGCCGCGAATCAGGTCAACTACCTGACGAGCTTTTCTAGGAGAAATTCTTACGAATTTAGCGACAGCTTTCGCTTCCATTGCGAAACCCCCTCTCTTATTTCTACTTCAAGGAAGTCGACCGTTCGGTGTGGTCACCGTGGCCTTTAAAAGTACGTGTTGGCGCAAATTCGCCCAGCTTATGTCCTACCATATCTTCAGTTACATAAACAGGCACATGTTTACGACCATCATGAACAGCAATTGTATGACCAATGAATTCTGGGAAGATTGTAGAACTGCGGGACCATGTTTTGATGACTCTCTTGTCACCAGATTCATTCATAGCCACGATTCTGTTGTACAATTTTTCTTCAACAAAAGGTCCTTTTTTCAATGATCTACTCATGAGGATATTTGCCTCCCTTCGCGCAAGCTATTTATTCTTGCGTGATTTAACAATATATTTGTCATTTACATTATTTTTCTTACGGGTGTTACCGCCATGTGCAGATTTACCCCATGGGCTAACTGGGCACTTACGGCCTACAGGAGCGCGACCTTCCCCACCACCATGTGGATGGTCGTTCGGGTTCATAACAGAACCGCGTACAGTAGGTCTTACACCCATCCAACGGGTACGACCAGCTTTACCAATGTTGATGATTTCATGTTCCAGATTGCCAACCTGACCGATTGTAGCCCGGCAAGCCAACAGAACCAGTCTCATTTCACCAGATGGCAGTCTCAGGGTAGCATATTTGCCTTCCTTTGCCATCAACTGAGCAGAAGCACCAGCCGCACGGCATAACTGCGCGCCTTTTTCCGGTTTTAATTCAACATTGTGAATTACGGTACCAACTGGAATGTTGTCGATCGGCAAGCAGTTGCCAATCTTAATATCAGAGTCCGGACCAGATACGATTACATCGCCGACCTTCAAGCCGTTTGGTGCAAGAATGTATCTCTTTTCACCATCAACATAGTTCAACAGCGCAATACGTGCGGAACGGTTTGGATCGTATTCAATCGTAGCAACTCTGGCTGGAATATTATCTTTATTACGTTTAAAGTCAATTACCCGGTACTGTCTTTTATGACCGCCGCCATGATGACGAACAGTAATGCAACCCTGTGCATTTCTGCCGGCTGTTTTCTTCATAGGAGCCAGCAAAGATTTTTCTGGTTTGCTCGCTGTGATTTCTTCGAATGTAGAAACAGTCATCTGACGTCTACCAGGAGAAGTAGGCTTAAAACTTTTTACTGCCATTGCAGTTCCCTCCTTCTGGATTCTATCAAAATTATTTCAGATTACATACCTTCAAAAATTTCAATGCTGTCGCCTTCAGCCAACTGCACAACAGCTTTCTTGTAATCAGATGTTTTGCCTTCATAACGGCCCATACGTTTTACTTTACCTTTTACGCGAACAGTATTCACATCAATTACTTTTACTTTGAAGATTTCTTCAACAGCCTTTTTGATTTCAATTTTGTTTGCGCTTAAAGCAACTCTGAAAACATATTTGTTATGTTCCATCAAGGAAACGGATTTTTCTGTTACAACAGGTTTGATAATGATGTCACGCGCGTCCATTATGCCAGCACCTCCTCAATCTTAGCGATTGCATCTTTGGTGATGATCAGCTTATTGTGGGCCAACACATCATATACATTCACTGATGCTGCTGCAACCGGTGTAACCCCTTCAATATTACGAGCAGATTTCACAACGGTTTCATCTACTTCAGCGGTAACAACTAATGCTTTTGCATCAACTTTTAATGCATCCAGAACCTTAACCATTTCCTTTGTTTTTGGCTGGTCAAAATTCAAAGTATCTAATACGATAATATCGTTTTCTGCAACTTTACTGGAAAGTACAGATTTCAATGCAAGACGTCTTTTCTTCTTTGGAATGGAATAGCTATAGCTTCTTGGTTTTGGCCCGAAGATAATAGCACCGCCACGCCACAGTGGAGAACGAATAGTACCAACTCTGGCACGACCAGTTCCTTTCTGTCTCCATGGTTTGCGGCCGCCGCCTCTCACTTCACCTCTGGATTTTGTGCAGTGAGTGCCCTGACGCCAGCTAGCCATCTGCATTACAACAGCTTCATGTACAACGCTTTCGTTTGGTTCAATACCGAACACTTCATCGTTCAGTTCGATTTCGCCAACCTGAGTGCCTTCTACATTTAATAAAGCTACTTTTGGCATTTGTAGTTTCCTCCTTTCTTGCGACACTAATTATTTCGCTTTTACAGCACTTTTAATAGTAATCATAGATTTGTTAGGACCAGGTACGGAACCTTTTACTAACAGCAGATTGCGTTCAGCGTCTACTTTTACGACCTGCAGATTCTGAACTGTAATTTTCAGCCCGCCCATACGGCCTGGCAGTTGACGGCCTTTAAATACGTGGTTTGGACCTAACGCACCCAAAGAACCGGAACGGCGATGATATTTAGAACCGTGACCCATTGGCCCTCTGGACTGGCCGCAGCGTTTGATACTACCCTGGAAACCTTTTCCTTTGCTGATTCCAGTAGCATCAATGATATCGCCAGCTTCAAAAATGTCAGCCTTGATAACCTGACCCAACTGATATTCAGCAGCGTTATCAACGCGGAATTCTCTTAAATATCTCATTGGTTTTGCCTGCACTTTTGCAAAATGGCCTTTCTGAGGTTTATTTGCACGTACTTCTTTGATTTCATCAAAACCAATCTGAATAGCTTCATAGCCATCAGTATCATTTGTTTTTGTCTGGATGACTGTGCAAGGACCTGCTTCAATAACTGTTACAGGGATTGCTTTACCTTCTGGAGAAAAGATTTGAGTCATACCAATTTTCTTACCTAAAATCGCTTTCATCTTGCCACCTCCTTAAGCTTAGCAAACAATTATAATTTAATTTCGATTTCAACGCCGGATGGTAAATCCAAACGCATCAGAGCTTCAACAGTTTTCTGATTGTGATCAAAAATGTCAATCAGACGTTTATGCGTTCTCATTTCGAACTGTTCACGGGAGTCTTTGTTTACATGAGGAGATCTCAAAATTGTAAACACATTTTTTTCGGTCGGCAGTGGAACCGGACCGGAAACTTTGGCTCCTGTTTTCTTCGCTGTTTCAACGATTTTCTGAGCAGACTGATCCAATAATTTGTGATCGAATGCTTTTAAACGAATTCTGATTTTCTGTTTTGCCATGTTTTTCCCTCCTTCGCGCCCGATTAACGGACATTCTCCACGGAAATTACCTAGAACACGGGGTCTGGCGTGTCGCCGCGCCTAGCAACCTTCCGCTTCATCGCCTGTCTTACGCAACTTCTAAATATTATCACACTGAAAATACATTTGCAAGGCTTTTTTTCGCCGCTTCGCACTATTTTTCACGATAGTTTCATTATTTTTATTTATAGTATTCACATAACAGAACAACGTCCATGTAAAAGGACTGCTATGGTTTTTAGAGATGACTTTTAAACAGCTTCTTCCAATGATAGAAGCCTCTTCGATTCTTTATTCATCGTTTCGCAGAGCAGCTTAACCAGAAACTCTCTGATATCATATTCTTCGGCTGCCTGGTAACGGGTGCGTTTTCTCTTCATAAATCCTGCGGTCAATATTTAATTTTTTCTTCCTTTTTCCCTGTATAATTACTTTTGCTCTCCAAACACAAAAGCCATGCCAGCCTTCCGCCCAATGCAGAACGCCAGCATGACTTCATCGTTTCATCAGTTTGTTTGCAAATTTTTGTGTGTAATCTGACAGCCTTTTATTTACGGATGATGCGCACCGCATTCAAGATAGCCAACACCGCCACGCCCACATCAGCAAAAACGGCCATCCACATGGTTGCCAAACCCAGCGCAGCTAAAATCAATACCAACAGCTTGACAGCTAGAATGAAAACAATATTTTGCTTCACAATACGCCGTGTGGCTCGGGCAATTTCCACTGCGTCAGCCAACTTGCTGGGCTGGTCGTTCATAATGACAACGTCAGCCGCTTCGATGGCCGCATCGGAGCCTAAGCCGCCCATGGCGATGCCTACATCAGCACGAGCCAATACAGGCGCGTCGTTGAGACCGTCGCCGGTAAAGGAAATGGTACCCTTCTGGCTTTTCTGCTGCAATAACTGTTCCAGGCAATGTACTTTGTCGCCAGGCAATAGCTGGCTGAATACTTTGGTAATACCTAACTGCCCCGCCACCTGTTCTGCAGTTTTCTGATTATCGCCGGTCAACATCACAATCTGATTTATGCCTAATGCTTTCAGCCGCGTAATCATTTCCTGAGCGTCCGGTTTTAATTCATCGGCAATAACAATCCAGCCGCAGAATTTTCTATCCAGCGCCAGATAAATGATAGTGCCCGCTTCTTCCACTTGGCTGCACACCACCTGTTCCCGTTCCATCAGCCGGTAGTTGCCTGCCAAAACGGTATGGCCTTCTACTACAGCCGAAATGCCGTGCCCGGCGATTTCTTCCGCGCTCTGCAGCGCTTGAGCTGCAACGGCCTTTTGATTAGCCTGCTGCACAGCCTGAGCAATAGGATGATTGGAGATGCTTTCGGCACAAGCGGCATAGTAGAGCAATTGTTCTTCACTGATACCTACCGGATGCACTTCAGTGACGGCAAACTGGCCCTTCGTTAGGGTGCCGGTTTTGTCAAACACTGCAATTTCAAGCTGGGCCAATGATTCCAGATAGTTGCTGCCTTTTACCAATACCCCATGCCGGGAGCTGGCGCCCAAACCGCCAAAAAAGGTCAGCGGGATGGAGATGACCAACGCGCAGGGGCAAGAGATAACCAGGAAGGTCAGCGCACGATAAATCCAACCACTGAAGGGCTCCTGTAAAGCGAGAGGCGGCACAATGGCCAATATAGCGGCAATAGCCACCACCACCGGCGTGTAATACCGGGCAAAACGGGTGATAAAATTTTCTGCCTCAGCCTTTTTGCTGCTGGCGTTTTCCACCAAATCTAAAATCTTGGCAACGGTAGAGTCCTCATATTCTTTTTCCACCCGTACAGTCAACACACCGGAGGTATTGATGCAGCCGCTCATTACCTGTTGACCTGGGGCCACTTCCCGCGGCACCGATTCTCCGGTGAGCGCTACGGTATCCAAAGCAGAATGCCCGTCTAAAACAACGCCATCCAACGGAATTTTTTCGCCGGGCCGAATTTGGATGATATCGCCCAGCGCCACTTCGTCCGGTTCAACGGAGATGAACCGATCGCCCTGCTTTACATGGGCCACTTCCGGCTTAATATCCATTAAATCGGCAATAGAACGGCGGGAACGATGCACTGCATAGTCTTGAAACAACTCACCTAACTGATACAGCAGCATTACCATCACGCCTTCGGGATATTCCCCGACACAAAAAGCGCCAATAGTGGCCACCGCCATCAAAAAATTTTCGTCAAAAACCTGTCCGCGGGTAATATTTTTGACAGCCCGCAGCACAATCTCGCCGCCCACAATCAAATAAGCCAGCAAATAAACTCCAAACTGCGCCAGTTCCGATAGTTTTAACAAATTTGCCAGCAGCACCAGCACTGCGCCAGCAGCTATCTTCATGGCTGATTGCTTCATTTCTGGCGTAAAAGGCGCCGCCTTAGGCTTAACCGCAACAGGCTGCGCCATTGCCGCAGGCTCTGATAGCTGCTTTGTCTGATACTCCTGTTCATGATGCTGTCCACAATCACAATGCTGTCTGTGGTTATGGTTATGGTTATGGTCATGTTCGTGGTCATGCCCACAGCCGCAATGCTCGTCATGTACATGGTCATGATACGCGCCCTTGGCTTTTTTCTGCTTCTCGCTGATAGTTACACCAGGCTCTACCGTTTCAATCACTGCTTCAACTTCTTTTATCGCCGTTGGCAGCGTCTGCAAGTCTTTTACCTGCAAAATCAATTTTTGCGCCATAAAGTCGATAGTAACGTCATCAAAATAGGGCAGTTCTTTTAAATGCCGTTCCAGCTTGGCGGCACAGTTGGCGCAATCCAAGCCGCTGATGAAATAAACCCGCTGCCCTTTACCAGAAACCGCTGTATGCGCCTGCACTGCATGCACATCCTGTTCCCCATGGCGATGATGATCATGACCGCAACCGCAATGCTCCTCATGTTCCCCATGATGATGGTCATGATCGCAACCACAATGTTCCTCATGGTCCCCATAATGGTGGTCATGGCCGCAGTCGCAAGGTTCTCCATGTTCCCCATGATGACTTATTTTTTTCTTTTTTGTTTTCTCTGTAATCGTAACGCCCGGTTCTACTCTATCAATCACCTTTTGAGCTTCTAATAAGCCCGCTTGCAGGCTTTGCTCGTCCTGTGCAGTCAAAATAATCTTCTGCGCCATAAAATCAATGACCACATTATCAAAATATTTCACATTTTTTAGCTGTCGCTCTAATTGGGCCGCGCAGTTGGCACAATCCAAACCTGCAATGTGATAAACTCGCTCCATCGGTTCCACCCCTTCTATTTCTTTTCATTTCCTTCTATGCATGAACATCAATTCATATATTCATTATATTCCATTCCACGTATTTGTCAACTGCTTTCTATAAAAATACAAAAGAAATACGCCAGCCTCTCGGTAGAAGCTGACGTAAAAACAAATTACAGGTTTCCTTTCTTACATTTATCAGGATATCGCTCCGATAAATCACAGGCTGCATAATAAAGTTGCAGATAGGCGTATACCTCTATCGCACTTGATCTGCAACGGAGCGCCCTCTTTATCAATTCTTGCTGGTGCAATGCCTCGTTAAAATACTCATCTATCCGAAAATAACTTTGCTAAAATCAAAAAGCCTGCCTGTTATTCCATCAAATAATAGAGAAAGCGCTTTTTCTATGCTAAAATAGGCATAGAATGCAGCATGACAATTAAGATATACAAAAAAACGCTTAAATTCCACCGATTGCTACGTAATTGTATCGCGCACTTGCTGGAGTGCAAATTGATATTTTGATAAGATTTATACACAAAGCGGTTCTGTTCAGAAGGCATGAAAGAAATCTGGCTCTGCACAGTACTAGAGCAAAAAAGTCCCAGGGAGATAAAGTATGGAACCGCAACTCTTTGATATAAGGGATTTCTAACTTTTCTCCCTAATAATCTAACAGAACCCACAAATCAAAAGGAGGAACGCATATGGAGTTCGCAGAAAAACTTATAACACTACGCAAAAGCAGAGACTTGACACAGGAACAACTGGCTGAACAGCTTAATGTTTCAAGACAGTCTATTTCGAAATGGGAAAGTGGACAGGTTATACCCGAAGTAGAAAAGATTGTTGAATTGAGCAAAGCCTTCGACGTTACTGTAGATTATCTGTTAAAACCATCGGAAATAGATGAATTATCGGTCAAAACAGAAATTTTGGAACAGCAGCAGAAACAAATGTTGATCAGGGAACAAAAACGCACCCATCTTTCTAAAAATGTCATGTATTCGGTTGGCGTTTATTTGCTATTTTTTGCGGTTTATTTCATTGGACATTTCTATTTTGAAATATGGAATGCTTCTGTAATTCTCGCCGAATTACTGATTGCAACTGCAATCGTAGTTTTTGTTTGGGTAAAGAGCGCTATCAATAAATCATAAGGAGACAACATTTATAACAAAAGCGGGGAGTAGTCGTTGGCTGCTCCCCGCTTTTGCATTTTTATTTACTCATTGACAAATTATGATTATTATACTGTAAAACCTCATTTTTTATGCAAAATATTTGATGCACAAACTACCTTGATAAAACCTTATTAAACATGATAATACTCAAACACATAGTTTTGAAATATCCGCGCCCATTTGGACAGATAGCGGTGCTTAGACCACAGCAGATACATTTCATAACGGGAATTGGTACCCATGATTTCTAACAGAGCATAGGATTCTGCCGACAGTTTCATCCACTGTTTGCGGTTATGGGCGCAGGTTAAAATGCTGCCAATGCCGGCATGAAACATTTCTGCCATAATATCCGAATTGCCTTCAAAGATAATATTGGGACGGAAATGCATATCGGCGCTCAAGTTGTCAATCATCCGCTCTTTGTGAGAAGGCGGCAGGGAAATAACCGGCTCCCGAGTCAATTCTTCCATGGTGATGGTTCCTTTTTTGGCTAAGGGATGGTCTTGCAGCACCAAAAGCTGATAGGGCTGGCTGAACAAAAGCTGAGAGTTTAATTGTCCGTGATACTCCATTTCATTGGAAATGCCAAAATCCAAAGTGCCAATCAACAGGTTCTCATAGATTTCCTCCCGCGACATCTGCAACACGTTTAACTGCATACCAGGATATTGCTCCATCAAATCTAAAAGCCAGTCGCCGTAGTAGTTGCTGTCAGTCACACCCAGTGCCAATTTGGTTTCTATTTCCTGCCCCTGCAGTTCTCGAAACTCCCGTTGAATATCCTCCATTTTATGCAGTAAGATATAGCTATAATACAATACATTTTTGCCGTAGGGCGTAATGGCTATGCTGCGGCCTTGCCGACTGAACAACGGATAGCCAATCTCCGTTTCCAATTTATTCATCATAATACTTAACGCCGACTGGGAAATTCCCAAAATTTTTGCTGCCTTGGTAATGGATTGGGCCTTGGCAACCTCCTGAAAATATTCTAATTGCAATAAGTTCATAGCTGTTCCTCTCTCGCATCTCATATTTGCGCATTGCCACGCCAAATCACAGGCTGGGATAATAGACCGCACTGGCATGCAGATAGTCTTCATCCTGTTGATATTTGGGGTAACTCTGCTCCATAGCGTCGATAAATTTGCGCGCCATCATCGGCAGTTCCCGTTCCTCTTTCCAACACAGCGCCAAATGATAGTGGCATTCCAAATCGGCAATGGAACGTACAATCACCTCATAGGACGGCAACTCATTAAAAAAACGGTCTTTCGATAAATAGGGCATATATAGCATCTGCCGGGAAGCGAATAAAATGCCCCTGTTCAAGTGCATCATTTTCGTCATCATACGTTGATTTCCTTCAAATACAACATTGGGCTTACACTCCCGCTGGGCAAACATGCGGTCCGCAATTTTAAAAATGGTGTTGGACGGCAACGCCACAATATTTTCATTTTGAATATCGGCAAAGAAAATTTCCTGCTTTTCCGCCAACGGATGCCCTTTGGGAATGGTGATGACATATTCGTCTTCTACAATCGTTTTGCGCACGATGCCTGGTATATCCTGGTCGAACTCTCCCAACGCCACATCGATAGATTCTTCCAATAGAGCTTCCAACATTTGATTTTCACTGAGCATTTTCTGGCGCAAGCGAATTTTAGGATTGTCCAGCACAAATTGCTGCAGCCAGCCATTGAGAAACATACTATTGCTGACCGATAAGGTAAACTCATTTTCTAAAATCTCTTTTGTTTGCGCCAACGATTGCTCCATAGCTTCTAACTGTTCAAAAACAAAGTCGGCATGCACCAGCAGACGTCGTCCAGCCTCATTCAATTCAATATTGCGGCCCTGCCGGTTAAACAAGGGCACGCCTAATTCTTTTTCCAGCTTGCTGATGGTAGCGCTAAGCGCCGGCTGCGCCACCATCAACGCCTCCGCGGCACGGCTGATATGCTGGTAACGCGCCACTACACGAAAATAATTTAATTGGGACAATAACACGGCCAATCCTCCTCAGTTCCTCAATATGCAAATTCTTGCTTCTTGCAGAAAAGGTATACATTTCTAACAACGTGCTAATTGTAAATTCCTCCCATTTTATATACCAGATATAGCAGCTATACAATCCATCGTTTACTGTATAGCTGTTTTTTTATGTTTACAAGAAATGTATAGATTTTTTTACAGCTCGACGCATTTTCTTTTTGTTATCATTGCATCTTTTACTGAAATTATAACATTTTATAAATATTTAAGCAAAACAATTTAAATAAACATATATTTGTTTTTATCCTTTCTCTAGTGTATAGTTACAGATAGAAGTTATGGTTCGAATTAGAAAAACTTATTTTTGTATACAGAAAACACTTTCATTTCTTTTGATTTCAGCTTTTATTTAAATCCTTCGGAAGTATTTTCTGGAAAAAACAGGAATTTAGTGAAAGAACTCGAACAACTTAACTGCAACAAAATTTCTTTAGAAAGAGGGTTTTATTATGAGTGCAATGGTAGCATTTTCGTGGATTGGTATTATGTTGCTGGTAGGGATGATATTACGTGCCAAAGTTCCGTTTTTATCCAACATTCTAATGCCAGCCAGCGTAATTGGGGGGCTTGTCGGCTTTGTTTTAATGAACATTCCGGGCTTTGCAACGGCAACAGGCGTTGATGCAAATATGTGCAACACCATTGTTGGGTTCTTCTTCACCTTATCCTTTATCTCCATCGGGTTAACTGCAACCCCAAAAGAAGAAGGGAAATCTTCCAGTGATACCGCAAAACAGATGTTAAAAGGCTCTTTGGGTATGGGTTTATTGTGGGGCGCTCTGTACTGTCTTGTACAGCCAGTCATTGGTTATATCTGCATCCTGCTGTTAGGCCAGCCCTTTGATATGTCGGCCGAATATGGTGTTTTAATTCCATTTGCTTTCTGTCAGGGACCTGGTCAATCTGCCTCTTTCGGTGCACAGATCGAAGCTGCCGGTGTTATGCCGGGCGCTGGTCAGGTTGCCATCACCTATTCTGTAATCGGCTTTGTATTCGCTTTCTTAATCGGGGTACCGCTGGCTAAGCTGGGTTTGAAAAAAGGATTGGCTTCTCACCCGGAAAAATTAAGCGCCGCTGTATTAAAAGGGATTTATCCGCCCGAACAGCAAACAGAAACCTGCGGGAAAATCACTACTTACAATGGCAACATTGACGTTTTGGCTTTCCACATGGCCTTGGTTGGCTTAACCTTTGTCATCACACTGTATGTACAGAAGCTCATTTTGCTGGCACCTGTCAGCTTTGTAAAAACAATCGGTTCTATGACCTTCTTCGTAGGTTTATTTGTAGCTTACGGTGTAAAATGGGTATTAGGCAAATTAAATCTGAAACAATATCACGACGATATTTTACAAGCCAGAATTACTGGCTGCACCACCGACTTCTTAATCGTCGGCGCATTTATGGCAGTACAAATGTCTGTCATCGGCAAATGGTTAATTCCAATTCTCGTTATGTGCGTTGTGGTTGGCGCTGTTACTTTGGGCTTTGCACTGTTCTTCGGTTCTCGTCTGGGCGGCACTTGCGACTTTGAACGTACACTGGGCTTATGGGGTTGCTTAACCGGTACCTGCCCTAGCGGCGTTGCCTTAATTCGTATCGTTGACCCTAACCTGAAAACCACCGCTGCTACTGAAATGGGCGCTATGAACGCAGCTATGATTCCTGGAACTCTGGTGGCGCCGTTTATCGTCGAATTCTGTATCGGCAATGGCAGCTTCCTCACCTTGCTGGGCGTAGGCGTTGTATTATTCATCGTCAACATCGTATTAATGAAATTGGTTGGCACTATCAACAAACCGACTTACAGTTTCCGGGCACCTGTGGTTTGCCCCGATGTATCTGACGATTGTGACCGTTTTGAACAGAGCAATGGTCATTCTCCATTCTAATTGACCTCTAATCAATGTGAATATCATCTCATAAGTAAAAGTCCTATTTTCCATAACGGGAAGTAGGACTTTTTGATTGGCTGAATATACTTTTTTATATATACAACAAAGGGGTCGGCAACTTACCGACCCCTTTGTTGTACACGGTTAGAAGCAACGTCCTTGCCCTGCATCTAAGCCTGCTGGCTGTTTACTTGCGATTTTCCTACCAACTGCCGCAATAAATCGGAACGACTGACAACGCCAACCAGTTTACCTTGCTGCAGCACTGGAATTTTTTTGATGCGCTTGTCGGAGAAAATCTGGAACAGACTCTGCATATCATCGGCCACATCAATGCTGATAACCTTCTCAGTGGCCAGTTTTCTAATACTGGGAATTTAGCCAGCGCCGATAAGCGGTCATCCAGCGCTCCGGTATTGTGCCATAACGGATACATGGAAGCAAAGCCGCTGGCTTCGCTCTCTTTCCCATTCATATAGCGGATGATGTCCCCATCCGACACAAAACCTTTTACAGTGCCGTCGGCGGCAACAACAGGCAAACCGGTGGTTTTCTTCTCTACCATACAGTGCAGCGCATCTAAAGCGGTGGCCTGTGCAGAAATACTATAAGGCTCGGCCTTCATAATAGCGCCAATTCCGGCCAGTTTCGGTTTTTCCACCACCACAGTGCGGCTGAGCCGATTTTCATACAGCGCCAAGCCAATGCCAGCCACCGCAAATACTGTGGACAACAGACACACCGCTGTAAATCCGTAGCTAGGCGGCTGACAAATGGCGTAAATTCCAGAGAATAACGATGCACCGATACAGCCGGCAATTTGGAAGCCGGTACTCATTACTGTAACGCCATGGGGATTTTGCTCAAAGCTCAAATAGGACAGCGCCAAGCTCTGTACTGGCCCGATAATCAGCGCAGAACCGCAAATTACCGGAATATACAACAGCGCCAGGAAGATAACACTCCCTGTTACATGAACGGCCGCCAGACCTAAACTGGCTGCACCAATCAATAAAAATCCTAACGGCAGTAAAATACCGGCGCCATGCTTGTCGTAAATACGACCAGCCAGCGGAGAAATCACGCAGGACAGCAGAATGGCCGGAAATAAGGTCATAGACGCTGCAAAAGCTGAAATGCCCAAGCCACTTTGCAAGAACATCGGCGTTACGATATTCATAGCAAAAATCACAATCAGTGAAAACATATTGATGATAACGCCAACGGCAAAGGGTTTTACTTTTAACGGCTGCAAATGAATTAACGGCTGTTCCAACTTTTGCTGCCGACTTACAAAGGCGGCCAAAAATAGGAAGCCTATCAGCATGATCCCCAGTGCTATCAGATAATTTCCTGAGAATAGGGTGGAAATGCCATACAAAATTCCAATCAGCGCCAAGCTGATTTCCACAACCGATAGAAAATCCAGTTTAGGATGGGTCAGATGGGCTACATCATCCAATAGACAGGCGCCGCAAATCATGCAGAGCACAGTCAGCGCACAAAAGAACCAAAGCATAGCATGCCAATCGGCAATGGCCAAAATTAATCCGGCCAGAATAACGCTGGAGGAAGGGCCTAAGGTTGTCATAGCGCCCATAATGCCCATGTAAGTACCTAATTTTCGTTTTGGCGCTACTTCCAATGTGATATTCATACCAATAGGAATTAACATCCCTGTGCCCAGCGCCTGAATAATCCGGCCCAACAGCAGAATCGCAAAGGTTGGCGCTAAGCCGCAGACTACACTGCCCGCTACCAAAAAGCCCACTGTGATTAAATATAGTCGTTTGGTGGGAATGCTGCGGTATAGAAAAGCCGAGATGGGCACCATAACTGCCGCGCCCAGCATATACGCTGTCGAAAGCCATTGTACCGTAGCAACTCCCACCCCTAAATCTGCCATGATAGAGGTAAACGCCACGTTTAAAAAGGTTTCGTTAAACGTAGCCAGAAAAGCGGAAAACGCCGCCACAAAAATCATCAGATCCGGCTTGCGCCCGACACTCTGCTCCACCTCCATCTGAATTGAACTGTCTGCAAAATTGTTTTGTTCCAAAAGAAACGCTCCCTTCTTTTTGTCAGAAAAAAGAAAACGACACCCACTGGCCGTAAAGAAAGGCCAATGGCTGCCGCCCGTTTCCACACAAAGTAATCGCAGTAAAAACACACGTCAACCCGGCCATTTATCTGTTTGCGGTTCCGTAATCAGATTTACAAGCCAAGCTTTACGTGTGTCGTTAGCCGTTTTCTTATTCAAGTCGAGACATATTTTAACATAAAATTTTTCCGAAAGTCAAGCAGGAAGTATCTGGATATTTTTAATTTTTTTGTAGACTAGTTTACCCATTATCGCCTTCCGTTCTGTGGATAACTTCTATATGTTTTGTGCATAACACTGTGGATAGCTGTTCATTCATGTGGAAACTCGCTATTCCTTGTGGATAATTTTCTTTTTTATCCACAGTACTGCTATGCACAGCCCTAATCTAGGTCTACCAAATCGAGCGGATTTACCTGCAAGGCGCGCGCTATGGCTACAAACTCAAACTCGGTGACATGTCTTTTTTGTAATTCAATCTGACTCAGCACTTTCTGGTTTAAGTCTATCCGATACGCCTTTAACAATTCCGATAATTGGGTCTGGGTCATTTTTTGTTTCATCCGTTCTTCTTTAATCTTGGGACCGCAAATATTTCTCTGTCCATCAAAGCCTTTTAATCTCATGTTTTCACCCCATTTTATACCAAAAATATCTATGATACAATATAAGCATACCATAAAAATGGAATTTCCGTGCATGATTTTCGCTATCTTTTTCGTCAAATTTATAAATATTTCTTTGAAACATCTATAAATTTTATTGGGATATTTTACGGGAACACAAAACAAAAAAGGACTCCCGCAGGAGTCCTTTTGCTCGCAATGTAAAATTTAATTGTTTCTTGGTTGCAGATCGTATTATACTTCCATACCCAATACTCTTGCAGCGTTTTTCCACATAACTTTTTCGTAGGTTTCTGCGTCAAAGCCGTAAGTGGTGTATTTTTCTGCAGCTTCCAGATATGGCACGAATGGGCAAGCGCTGGCGAACAACATCTGGTCTTTCAGAATGGTTTTTGCTGCATCCAGGAAGTCGCTTGCGCCTGGATATTCTTCGTATTCGGAGATTTCCAGGAATACATTTCTGTTACGGAAGGTAACGCCAATCATTTCATCTACAAATGGCCATGCACCATGGCTGATGATGATTTTCAAATCTGGGAAGTCTTTTGCTACGATATCAATTTCGCTTGGATGGGTGTAATCCATAACGGTATTAGCGGTATAACGAGCTGGACCAGCAGTGATAACGATTGGAATGTTCAGTTCGCAGCATTTTGCATAAACTGGATACATTTTGGCATCACTGGATTTCAACTGGGCATACATTGGGTCCATGGCAGCGCCGTGGAAGTCGCCGCTTTTTACAGCAGCGTCTAAATCACGGATAGCCTGCATGCCTTTATGTGGGTCTACACCGTAGTAACCCAGGAAGATTTCTGGGCAAGCCTGCACGAACTGACGAATTTCTGGATTGTTTGGTTTGTAACCATAGGTGGTTTCCGCGTCACGACCAACGATAACAGCTTTAATTACGTTGTGTTCTTTCAGGTCGGCGATGATTTCTGGCATGGTTCTTGCTCTGCTGTAGAATTCATCAATATCTACACCGTTGGCAATCAGACCGGCACGGAAAATTGGGCTTTCTGCAATGCCGCCGATAATGCTTTTGGTGTTTGGACGATAACGGAAGTCGATGATTGGGCCCTTTACAGCGCCAGCAGCCGGTGCTTTGGCTTTGTTAGCAGCTTTTTCTGCTCTGGATCTCTGCAGAGCTTTTTCTCTCAGTTCTTCCTGAAGTTTCAATAAATCCATTCTATCTCTCTCCTTAGACAAGATTTTAACTGTATCTTCTTGGATTATAACAATGCGTCAAACAACTGATTTGCTGGTCTTGGTACGATACTTGTATTCACCAGTAATTCAGCGTTTTCTTTAGCCGCAGCAACTGCAGCGCGAACCGCTCCTACATCGCCGGTTAAGGTTACAAAGCCTTTTCCGCCGATGGCATACCCAATTCTCACTTCAATTAAGGTAACATCGGCAGCTTTGGCAGCCACATCGGCAGCCGTGATAGCAGAGGCGATGGAGTAGAATTCCAAAATCCCAATGGCGTCACGGTCGGTCACCTGATTGGTCATGGAGATGGCTGGAATTACCTGTTCGTTAATATTGGGGATTAACAATGTATCCACTACATAGGGCCCCCCAATTTTAGATCCTTCTGTCATGGAGGCTCTTACATCAGCAGTATCACCGCCGATAATGATGATGTATTTACCTGGACAAACTGTGGAAGCGCGTACCAGATCTACCTGAGCAGCTTTCACCATGTAATCGCAGGTTTCGATGCCTCGGGCAATACTGGACAATTCAATCATGCCTAATGCATTTCCCATAGCATTATACCTCCTTTCCGCTTATACGAGCGCCTTTTTCATCAATGGCAACAATTACGCCGTCCATGCTGGCGTGAATATTGGTGGATAATCCTTCTGCCGCAGCAGCCAGCACTTCGCCTTTTACAACGCGGTCGCCCACTTTTTTAGCGGCAACAGCCGGTTTGCCAATATGCTGACTAAATGGAATATATACCGTTTCCGGTTTCAATTCTATGCAGGTATGGGCGTGCAGACCGTCAAACTCAGCCAAGTCCAGACGGGCAATGAGCCGGTGAGTTGGAACGCGACGGTTGTCAATAGCGTCCCGAGCAACTGGTTCCATATTGCGAGGAACCTGAATGCCTTTGGCACGCAACTGACCTTTCACATAGCTGTTGACTTTCCGTGGCGACAGCCCCATCGGGCAAGCGAACATTTCACAAATGCCGCAGTCGCAGCAGTTCATGGCATCGCCAAAATTTGCCAGGTACTCATCGTTATCGGTAATCTGGTCTTCTCTCCAGATATTGCGCATTACCAGGTTTGGACGGATTTGATGCCCAATCATGTAGCGAGGGCACAAATCGGTACACATTTTACACTGGATGCAGGCTGCGCGAGCCTGCCGTTTAATGGTTGCCAGCGGCAGACTGGCCCGCTGGAACAGATAATGGTCTTTTGGCAATACGATAATATTACCGGTGGTTTTTGTAACAACTGCTGCCTGGATGGCTTGGTCATCGGCAGGGATTTTACCCATCATCGGGCCGCCTAAAATGATGGCATAGTCGCTGATGGTCGGCTGTGCAGCCGCGATACATTCGGTTACTGGAGTACCAATTGGCACTTTCAGCATAATCGGTTCTTTTACTTCCCCTACTACAGACAGATATTTTTCTGTAACAGGTGCGCCATGCAGCGCTTCATACAGATTGAGCATGGTACCAACGTTGTCTACCACAGCGCCTACGTCTAGCGGAAGACCGCGTTCTGGTACGCTTCTGCCAGTAACCATCTGTACCATGGTCTGTTCATCGCCGGCAGGGTAGAAGGTTGGCATCTGAAAAATTTCGATGTCGGCATGCGCACGGTCAATAGCAGCCTGCAAAGAAGCGATTTCTTCTTTGTATTTGCCTTTGAGTGCGATGACTTTGCGGCTTGCGCCGATATGAGCGGCGGTAGCCAGCACTGCTTCTACGATCTGATCAGCAAAGGTACGGCACAGATATTTATCTGTTTCAATCAGTGGTTCACATTCCGCTGCGTTTACGATAAAGTATTCGGCTTTCGCATTCAGCTTCACGTGCGTTGGAAAACCGGCGCCGCCGGCCCCTACGATACCTGCATCTTTTACTGTATCAATAAAACTCAAGGTCATACACCACACTTTTCTAAAGAAAATCTATGGGACTTTCCTACTATTTAAATTAAATTGGCATCAAACTCTTTGTCGTCTACAATGCCGATGACAGTGGCGTCTACCGACGCTTCTGCCGAGCCTGTAGCCACCCGGGCGGTGCTGCCGGTTACAATAATAACCGTCTCGCCCATGCCGGCGCCAATCATATCGGCTGCCACAATGGGCTCGCTGCACGGCTTATCGCCATCTAAAATGTTGATAGGCTGTACAATCAGCAGCTTCATACCGGTCAGTGTTGATTCCTTTCTGGTTGCCCAGATATTGCCGATTACTTTTGCAATCTGCACTGAAACTCCTCCTCTTATGACGCCATTATTCCCGAACCAGCTCTACATTCCGGTTCTGCGCATATTCCTTGGCTAAATCAGTTACAATGGCTTTTGCACCGACAACAATCCGGCTTGCTCCAGACTGGCAAGCTTCGGCAACGCTCCGTTCGCTGATTAAATGATTTTCCAGCTTCACGGTTTTGTCAGCAGCCTTAGGTTCTGTCGCCTGTTCTGCTTCTTTTTTATCTGCATCCTTTACGCAGGTGGTTTGGCAAGTAGCTGCACCACCGCCAGCGGCCTGCACAAGAATCTCTTCAATTTTATCCGGGCAGCAAATCACCAGACCGGACTGTTCCAGCATACCGAGCTGGCCGCGGAACATCTTATAATACACCTTAGCGGCAGTCTGCCGGTAGTTGTATAATTCAATCTGATCCTGCAGCAGATAAACTGTCTTTCCCATTAACAATGCCTGCGACACTAGCTTGGTGTAAGGGGTGTCACAGATGCCGCTGGCAATTTTGGCCAGCGATTCATTGGTCAAATCATGGAGTACCACGGCTTCGCAGCTGGCAATATCCACATCATAGTTGCATTTCTGCGCACATTGAATGCGGTATTTCTCTTTTACTCTGGCACTTTCCAGCAGAGTAAAGCGGCAAGGTGGCAGTGGACTATCCTGAGTCAGACCAATCAAGATTGGTTTCTGCGACTCTGGTGCATCTGCAGTGCAGAAGCCGGTGGTGCTGCAAGCCGAAACCAGCTGTTCTGCAGCTTCCTGCACGGCCAGCGCTGCACGCACACGATTTGCAAGTTCGTCTACCAACGCATCGAAGTCCAAGGAATCCCCTTCTTTCTTATTAAACAACCTTTTATACAACTGTCCCATCCAGCTTGCAATTCATCGCAATGCCAGCCGGTGTTACCAAAAACGGATTGGCCGGTTTTACGGTATGAATGCCGGTTATTTTTTCAAAAACGGTCTCAATGCCGGTCAAGCAGCAGGTACCACCGCAAAGATAGATGGTATCCACATCACCTTTTTTCACGTAGCGATTGACGATGGTAGCCATTTTTTCCAGTACAGGTTTCACCACAGGAAAGATTTCTTTGTGGCGCTTATAGTCCTGCTTAATCTGTTCTGCCTCGTCGAAGGGAATTTTATAATTTCCCGCCAGCACCAGCGATACATGGGTACCGCCGGTAGGCTCATCTTCAATCTGGGTGACTATGCCGTTTTTTAAAATCGCCAGCCCCGTCGTACCGCCGCCGATATCAACCACAACACCGTCTTCAATCTGATAGATAGCATTGGCTGCCGATGGCTCATCCAAAATATTGGTTACTTCAAAGCCTGCGCCTTCTGCAATATATTGATGGGTTTTGATGCTGTCTTCTGTGCCAGCCGGCATGGCAATGGCACAATACTGTAATTGGGTGCCTAGCCGTTCTTCCAGCTTTTCTTTCAAGGCTCTCACAATTTGCAGAGCACCCACATAATCTACCACAACGCCATCTTTCAAAACACTGGCCGCCTGCTTTTCGCAAGCGATGGGGTTATCTTCTTCATCCAATACAACCAGAACAATGTAAGCCGTCCCCAAATCCAAACCGACCTTCAGCTTCTCGCCGACCGGCTTGAAGGTTTGCTTCTCCGACTGCTCCACCCGTTCCATATAGGCATTTACCCGTTGTAAATCCATCATGCTGAAAAACTCCTTCGCTGGAATTTTATTTAATAATTCTGCCTAAGGTCAGTTTTCCTAAGCTGGTTGCATTGCCTTCATCGGTGTCAATGTGCATTCGGCAGCGGAATTTATCGCTGACACGAACAATCACATCTTTGAACACCAGCGGACGTTCGCCGCCGATTTCTACACTGACGTGCTGATTATCGGTCAAGCCCATTCTGCGGGCATCGGCAGTTGTCATATGAATGTGGCAGTGAGCCACAATGACGCCTTCCGGAATTGTTACGCTGCCTTTCGGCCCTTCCAATGTGATAGAACCGGAGCCAGCTACATCGCCCGATTCCCGCAATGGAGCCTTCACCCCTAAACCTCTGGCATCACTCTTGGATAATTCAACCTGGGTGGCTTTCCGCACAGGCCCTAAAACAGAAACATTTTCTTTTCTGCCCTTTGGCCCCACCAGTGTTACGCGCTGTTCAGAAAGAAACTGACCCGGCTGCGACAATTCACGTTTTGGTGTTAATGTTGCGCCTGGCCCAAATAATACTTCCAAATCAGCCTGACTCAAATGTACGTGCCGTGCAGAAACTTCAACCTGCACATATTCTCTGTTGATTGTATCTACAACCGCATTGACGACCTGATCAATCATGCTTGTTTCGCTCATTTATATTCACCTGCCAACTGCATAAACATCATTACCCGAAACGCGCTGGACAACCAGTTTAAGGTTTCCAGAATATCGCTTCTGGTATATTGGTTTCCTTCGTGGAGCGCTGTAATGGCTGCCACTTCTACTTCCCGCGTCTGTGTATACAGTTGATTCAGCCGGGCATATTGGATTCCCCGGGTATAATCGGGGATACCGGCCTGCTCAAGCCGGAAGTACCGCATTGGCTCTTTGACCCGTTCTTCTAATTCCACAGGGCTCAGCCCGATAATGCTTTCCACTTCCAGCGGCTGATTTAATACATGACTCCGCAGGATATTTCGTAAAATCGTTAAAATATTATTTAAATCATCAATCAGCTTCTGGCTGCCGTTTTGCTCTGCAATCATGGCCTGATAGAGAATAATCTGCGCTTGCAGGCTCTCCACCTTACCGCGGAATAAAATCTGCGGATGATCCTTGGCCACCAGCACATCGCCGTATAAAACAGTCATATGCACCGGTTTTTCAAAATAGCAGGCGCCTGTGGTGTAATCCACATATTTGGCACAGTCAGCCTTCGTCTGAGGCGCTGCAGCAGGCATAGGGGGAACCTCATCTGCAGCGATGACGGCTTCCGGCTCTTCACCGGGCTTTGGTCCGTTAGAAATTTTGATTTGACGTCCCATCAGATATTCACGAGCTGCCGGCGAGAGGATATACCCCGGCTCCACATAGTAAACCTCGGGCTGCGCACTGCGCGGCACCTCCGCTCTCACCTTTGCTTCTGTAAGTACCTTCAAACGCTACACCCCCTTATTGGGTCAGAATTAAAACTGTAATCCTATTTTAATTTAGGCAGAATTGCTTCTACTTCTTCGTGTGGTCTTGGGATTACATGAACAGCCAGCAGACCGCCAATCCGTTCAGCGGCAGCAGCACCAGCATCTACGGAAGATTTTACTGCGCCTACATCACCGCGTACCATTACACAAATCAAGCCGCCGCCTACCTGTACTTTACCAATCAGGGTAACGTTTGCAGCCTTTACCATAGCATCTGCAGCTTCGATAGAAGGTACCAAACCTTTTGTTTCAACCATGCCTAAAGCTTGCATTGTAGCCATTTATCTATACACTCCTTCAACTTCCGGCTTCCGGCGCACACTAGAAAGCGCCGGTACCGGGAAAAATTCTGTCAAACTTATTTTAATTTAGGCAGAATTGCTTCTACTTCTTCATGTGGTCTTGGAATTACATGAACAGCCAACAGACCGCCAATTCTTTCTGCAGCAGCAGCGCCTGCGTCTACAGAAGATTTTACTGCGCCTACATCACCGCGTACCATAACGCAGATTAAGCCGCCGCCTACCTGTACTTTCCCAATCAGGGTAACATTAGCGGCTTTTACCATAGCATCCGCAGCTTCGATAGAAGGTACCAGACCTTTTGTTTCAACCATGCCTAATGCTTGCATTGTAGCCATTGCTATACACTCCTTTTTCTACGCTGTTCTTTCAGCAATTATATGAGATAACGATACTTAGCCCAGAGTTGGCAGAATTTCTTCTACTTCGTCATGTGGTCTTGGGATTACATGCACAAACATCAATTCCCCAACACGTTCAGCAGCGGCAGCACCTGCGTCTACAGCAGCTTTTACAGCGCCTACATCGCCGCGCACCATTACATCTACCAGACCAGCGCCGATGTGTTCTTTCCCAATCAGAGTAACATTAGCGGCTTTTACCATAGCGTCAGCAGCTTCAATAGCAGCTACTACACCTTTTGTTTCAATCATACCTAAAGCTTGCGTTGCAGCCATAACACAAATTCCTCCTTAAAAAATACAATCTTATGATTTTTATTGTTTTAAGATTTTAAACATTTTTCATTTATGCTTACGCATTCTGTAAACGTTCAATAATTTTGCGAACCAGTTCATCCATCTGGCTATCATTCAAAGATGCGCTGGCAGTGGAAGCTGGAGCAGCAGCGCCCAGTGTTGGAGCGGCTGCAGGAGCAGCAGCATTGTTGTTTCTCATAACGCATACGCCGCTGGAGCAATCTGGCAGAGTAGCGCGAATGTCTTCAATTTCCAGAGCGCCGATGGCAACATAGCGCAGATTTAATAACTGCATTGGACCTACGTTTTCAGAAGTAGCAGAACCGCCGATTGCGCCGCAGCCCAGTGTCAAGGATGGCATCAATGCAGTGCTTGCGCCGATACCGCCCAGTGTACTTGGGGTGTTTACGCAGATACGGGATACTGGTACCCGTTTTGCAAAATATTCAACCATTTCCTGGTTGTTGGTATGCATGGAGAAGGTATGACCTTTCCCTTCATAGCTCAAAATCATGCAGACTTTATCGCAAACATCTTTGTAGTCTTTGCCTGTGTAGAAGCCTAAGATTGGAGCCAGTTTTTCGTTGGAGTATGGATGACCACGGCCAACGCCATCTTCTTTTGCAACCAGTACGCGAGCGCCGGCAGGAACTTCTAAGCCAGCCAAGCCAGCGATGGTCTGTACACTCTTCCCAACAATCTGTGGGTTCATGGTGCCGTTAGCACGCAGAATGAATTTGCCCAGTTTGGCACTTTCTTCATCGCTCAGGAAGTAAGCGCCCTGTTTTTCCATTTCAGCCTGAACAGCCGGTTTGTAATCTTCTTCGCAGATGATGGACTGTTCGGAAGCGCAAATGGTACCGTTGTCGAAAGTTTTGGAGTCCATAATCCGTTTTACAGCCAGAGCCAGGTCTGCGCTCTTATCAATGAAGGCTGGACCATTACCAGGACCTACGCCGATTGCAGGGTTCCCGGAGGAATAAGCTGCATGAACCATTGCAGAACCGCCAGTTGCTAAAATCATAGCGGTGTCTGGATGTCTCATCAGAGTTTCGGTAGCCTGTCTGGTTGGAATGCTGATGCAGGAAACCAGATTTTCGTTGCCGCCAACTTCTGCAATCGCTTGACGGATTACTTTAACAGCTTCCTGGATGCAGCGCAGTGCAGAT
This sequence comes from uncultured Peptococcaceae bacterium, assembly GCA_902462325.1. Classification (GTDB taxonomy): domain Bacteria; phylum Bacillota; class Peptococcia; order Peptococcales; family Peptococcaceae; genus UBA7185. The sequence continues at coordinate 39,618 of CABQBF010000001.1, read as the reverse complement.
GGATGTGGAGAGAATACAATCGAGTTCCCGGATTTGATAGCAATTTCTGATTTGAAGAAAACGGTAGAAGTTGGGTTGGTAGATGGAACAATCCCAGCTACAACGCCCAGAGGTACTGCAATGGTAATCAGACCCTTTTCATCGTTTCTGTCAATTACACCAATGGTTTTCATATCTTTGATAGCGTTGTAAACATTGTAGCTACCAAATACGTTTTTCACTACTTTATCAGCTACGATACCAAAACCGGTATCTTCGTTAGCCATTACAGCCAGACGAGCTGCGTTGCGCACACCGGCGTCAGCGATGGATTTCACAATGCGATCCACGTCTTCCTGGGATTTTTCAGCCAGTTCTGCCTGTGCTTCTTTTGCTGCACTTACTAAGTCGCGCACTTCCTGTACAGACAAAAGGTCTTTGTCAAAAAGTTGCATAAATCAACACTCCTGTTCTAAATATTTACAAATAGAGGACACTAAGTCTTCTTTTTTGCCAAATCTGATTTCCTTCCGCGTCATGTTGGTGATATTCAATTCACGGGCAACCGTGCGTAATTCCTTCACGGTCATACCCTCCAACACTTCCGGAGTCAGAGTTTCCAGCAAAGCCTTTACATCACTTGATGGCTCTGCCGCTTCCTGAGCCGAGGGCTCTTCCTCATCCTCCTCCGCGCTGTCCTGCGCTGCAGCCTCCACTTCTTCCACTGCTTCTGCCCCATCGCCGGAAGGCGCATCAGGAGCAGACGGCGGCTGTGGCGTTGGCGCCTGCGGTGCTGCCGGTGGCGGATTCAACATGGCATCCACTTCCTCATGGGGACGGGGAATGACATGTACATATAATACCTGCCCAACCTGTTCCGCTGCCGCTTTTGCCGCGTCCATAGCTGCTTGTACCGCCGCTACATCGCCAGTCACTGTTAAAGAAACAATGCCTTTATCAATTTTACTGATTTGCTGGAACGATACATCGGCTGTTTTCAACGCAGTATCCAGCGCTACCACTGCAGGACAATATCCTAAGAGCTCAATTAAACCTAATGCTTTCATATTTCACCTCCATCGGACATTCAAAATTTCTTATTTTGTTTCTATCATGTCCAATTTCACCATGCAGTCCATTGTACGATTGGGGCGACCACCTCCTGCATCTTTTTATCTGATATCTTATATCCGCCACATACCGCCCGACTGTCTGCCGGGACAGACCGATCAGCCGGAATGGGCAGCCATAAACCAATTTACGCTTCTGTGCTTTGCTCCCGCCGAGGATAGTCCAGATATTCCAGAAATTCATCAAAGCCTGTGCCTGCCACGCTGCTGGTCACAAATAATTTTTGAGCACCGGCCATGGTCAAATACTTTTTCGCTGTGTCAATCTGCTTTTCCGTGGCAATATCGCTTTTGGTCACCACACCGATCGCCGGCTTAGCGAACATAGAAGAATAGGCCGGCCAAAACATGGTGCCGTTTTCGGTAGCGTCTTGCACCAGCACGATAATATCGGCGTCGGCAGCCGTCGTTGTCAGTGAGCCGCGAAACCGTCTGCTCTCCAAATACTCACCGGGCGTGTCGATTAACCTTTCGTCAATGACCTGCACCGTCTGCGTTTTGTGATACTGCAGTTCCTCCTGGGAAATATACTGGCACATGGTTGTCTTACCAGCCGTTGAGCGACCTATGAGGATAGCCCGTTTGGGGCCTTCTTTTTTTGCCATGCCTGCCACCTCAGCTTCTGGTCAGCTCTGCAGCGGCGGTAAAGCCCATCTGCCCGCAAAGTACGTGCAACACTTCCTGCATGGCAGCCTCCACAGCAGCCACGTCACCGGTAATCACCAAACTGCCGTTAAACCGGTCTACCAAACCCAAATCAACATCAGCAGCCTTAGAAGCCACATCGGCGGCAATCATCGCCGCTTCCGTCGGCGTAATGGTAAAGATGCCGATTGCCCCCTCCGCATCTACCAAGCCCAGCTTCATATAAAGCGAAGGCACCGGACTGGGAATGATGTGCGCCAAAGTCACCTGCTTGCCAGGCACATACTCTTGAATAATACGCTGCTTTTCTTCCATAGTTTCAACTCACCTGCAATTCAGAATTTACAGACAATCGCCAGCCTGGCGCTGGCTTTGACCAGCAAAAACATAAAAAAATTGCAGCGCTTGCCTGTACGACGTTAAGATTGTTCCCTTTCATTTTATCAGATAACGCCCCATTTTGACACAATCAAAATGATATAGCCGATATCCGGTGAAAAGATAGAATAGATTGTCGAAAATCCTTTTATGAACGCCCTACGGCAGTATGCTTGCATGATATAATACTATAAATTTATTATATTTTAAGTATACTGCCTGAGCAAGCCTTTTGCAATTTATTCTTTGCCACTTCTAGTTGTATCAATGCTTTATTTTCAACTTTTCCGTTCAGGGTAATTCTGGAGCATGCTTTTCCTTGTGCTGCAGCAATACCGCCCCTTTTTCGCGCCATAATTCGGCGGTTTTTCGGCGCCGTCGGCGATACAAAAAAGCGGCTGCCAGCACCGCTTTCTGTCATATTGTATACCGACTTGTTCAATATTGCACAACCCAAAAGGATGTGCTATAATCCTACTGTATTTTATAGATACTCGTTAAATACATGAATAAACGCCCGCGCCAACGACAACTGATTTTTATCCATCTTTTTATTCAGCGCAGCATAAATAGTAAAGGTCGCCTGCTTATCCTTAATGGGGATATGCACAAGCGTCGGGAACACATTGCGCTCCAGATAGGGTGGAAAACTGTACATAATGGCTGTGTCATTGCGCAGAATTTCTTCGCACAGCTTGTAGTTATTGGTGGATAAAGCCACCTTGGTATGTCCCAGCTTTTGAAAAGCATGAACGCCGCCGGTGCCGCCAATCTCATACACCACAAAGGGATAATGGGCCACCGTGCTAACCGAAAGCGATTTATGGTCCGCCAGCGGATGTCCAGCCGAGACAGCTACATAAATCGGGTACTGCTTCATAGGAATTAGCTCAATCTCGTCGGGAATATTGTCAAAAAATTCAGTAATCAGCGGCGATACGCACAACAAGCCCAACTCCTGATGGGTTAAGCATCGTTCCAAAATCTGATCCCGATAGCGTTCTGCCGTAAATAAATTCACTTCTGGATAATGGGATATAAAATCCTTAAACGCCACAGGAAGAACCGAGATATTCAACATAGGCGACAAGTTGACATTCAAATTGCCGTGCAGCGAAGTATCGGCATGCTGTTTTAAATTTAATTCCCGTTCCAGCTTATTTAAGCGGCTGATAATATCCTGGGCGGCGCTGAGCACCTTCTCACCGTCAGCAGTCAGACGAATTCCTTTCTTGGTGCGGTCCAGCAAATGACAATTCATTTCATTTTCCAGACTTTTCAGTGATTTGTTTAGGCTTTGCTGTGTAACATGCAGTTTTTTAGACGCAGAATTAATCGAGCCGGATTTGGCAACCTCCACCAATGCGGCTAGCTGATCGATGCGCATAACGTGTTCCTCCTTTTCTGAAAGCTGAGCAATACAGGTAAATGCACCGGCCAAAACAGCAGGCGCCGTTCTTTCAGCGAATTCATAGAATATTAGTATAAATTAAAATCGTCGTATGTATTTTAGTATAGCACTTCTTTCTTTTAGATACAAGAGTGCATCCATCAATCAATTTTTTCCCAAGGGAGTCTGCTTGTCATGTCCATTGCCATTCTTTTACTGGTCACCTTTATCGCCACCGCCATTCACACCTCCACCAGCTTTGGCTTTGGCATCATCACCATTATGGTGTTTCCATTGCTGATGCCTACCTATTCCTGCGCCACAGTATGCGTGACGGTGCTCACACTGGCCTTTACCGCCATCAATGCCATCCGTATGCATAAGGAAATCGTGTGGAAGTGGATTGTGCCAACCTTCATCAGCTATTTTATCGCCAGTTGCTTCGCTGTGCGGCTGCTGAGTACAGTGGAGGACGGCTCTATCAAAAAAGTGCTGGGCGTTGTGCTGATTTTGCTGAGCCTGTATTTTATCTTCTTTCAGAAAAAAATCCGCATCCAGCCCACCAAACGCAACGGCTTTATTGCCGGCGCTTTAAGCGGCACCCTGGAGAGCCTGTTCTGTGTCGGTGGGCCTCCAATCGTGCTGTATCTGCTCACCGTCAGCAACGACGTGCGCCGCTATACCGCCAGCGTGCAGGCTTGGTTTGCCGTTACCGAAATCTTCCTGTTGGCCATCCGTTACATGAACGGCCTGGTTACACCGGCCGCCGTCCACTACTCGGCCATTGGCCTGCTAGCCATCCCGCCGGGCATTTATCTGGGCAACAAACTGCTGAACCACATGAATCCCCAGCGGCTGAAAAATATCGTGTACGCCATCATGCTGATTTACGGCTTTATCCTGATTATACGGTGAAATAGAAAGGTGTCCCAACGTCAATCGACGAAAGGAACACCTTTTTTGCCGCCATATCGTTTTTACTCTCTGGAAGATGTTTCGCTTTATAATTGGGAAAATTTTTATGAAGCTGGCGCTGCGAAGATAATTTATTATAATCCATCATCACAATCCTCCGTCCGCTTCTTGCAAAAACCTCTCGATTCCTCTATACTTAGTCATAAAGGAGGGAATCCCCATAACCCACTATGATGAATTGATGGCCGCCTTAAAAAAGGCCACAACACCTGAGGAAAAAGAAGATTTAATCGTTAAAATCCAAGCGTTAAAAGCATACGAAGACGCCTACAAATACAATGCCAAAGAAATAGAGCTTTTATCATGACTGATTTCACTGTAAAGTTTAATTATGTGATGGAAGTTCATAAAAATCTAGTACGAGATAACCGTTGTATTGCTGGTATTCGTGATGAGAATTTACTGATAAGCGCCATTGAAGGACAGTATTGGTACGATGCAAATCATACAAAAAGCCGTGGACCCTGTTTATATCTGGGCTCACGGCTTTATTTTTTTATATCTAACGTACGCAAGGCCAAAATGTGAAGCGGAAAAAGACACGTCCTCATCATGGGCATTAGAAAATTTTCGTAGAGCAAGGCGGCTTTGCAAACGGCGACGCGAGGCTATACATACGAGTATGCGAGCTAGCCGTTTGCAAAACAACGCAGCTATACGGAAATTTAATATGCCCATCAGCCTAGCTCATCAAACTGGTAGAGCACTACCCCTACCCCCACCACGCCCGCTGTTTCGGTGCGCAGGATGCGTTTGCCCAAGCTGGCGCTGACGGCGCCTGCTTGGCGCAGTTGTTCTACTTCTTCAGTCGACAGACCACCTTCAGGGCCGACAATCAGGTTGATTTTCTGCGGTTGTTGGGGCAGTTGTTGTAAGAGCTGCTTGAGCCCTTGGGTCTGTTCGTCTTCCCAAAAGATGATGGTAAGGCCGTCGTCCTGCTGGATGCGCTGCAAAAAGGGCTTCCACTGCAAATAGGGGCCAACGGTGGGCACTTGCACCCGTTTGGATTGCTGGCTGGCTTCCTGGGCGATTTTTTGCCACCGCTCTGTTTTTTTGGCGGCTTTGCCGCTGTCTAAACGCACCACGGAACGGCTGGTTTCGACAGGAACAATGGCGCTAACGCCTAACTCGGTGCATTTTTGAATAATCAGCTCCAATTTTTCGCCCTTGGGCATCCCCTGATACAGCACCACCTGCACAGCGGTTTCCTGCTGGTTTTCCATGCGCTGTAAAATAACGCCGTTGATAGCATTTTTGCTGAATTGCTGCAATTCCACCACATAGGCTGCGCCATCGCCGGTGCAGACCGTCACCTGCTCGCCGGTGGTGAGCCGCAGCACTTTGCCCATGTGGTGAGCCAGTTCGCCGTCAAAGGAAATGGTATTGCCCTGCACCGCTTCCGGCGCTACAAAAAAACGTCTCATGGCTTAGCCCTCATAGCGGGCGGCAATGGCCACCCAACCGGCGCTTTCCCGCACTTCGACAATCGCGAAACCGTTCTGTGCCAGCGCTGCCAGCACATCCTCCTTGCGGGTGTCGATGATACCGGAGGAAATAAATAGTTTGGGGCCTTTTAGATACTCTTTGGCCGCTGGCGTCAGGCGGATAATGATATCGGCGATGATATTGGCTACCATGATATCGGCTTGTCCTTTGGCTTGCGCCAACAAGTCGCTCTGGCAAACGGAAATTTTATCCTGCAGGCCGTTGAGCGCTACGTTTTCGGTGGCGGCGGACACTGCTACTGTATCGTAATCCATGGCCTGCACCGAGGCTGCGCCTAACAATCCTGCCTGCACTGCCAAAATGCCGCTGCCGGTGCCCACGTCCATCACATCCATGCCGGGCTGCACATAGTCCTCCAGCATTTGCAGACACAAGGCTGTGGTGGCATGGTTGCCGGTGCCAAAGGCCATGCCGGGGTCGATTTCAATGATTAAATCGCCGTCCTGCTTGTCATACTGCTCCCAAGTGGGCTTGATGACTGTTTTTTTGCCGATGCGTTCCGGCTTAAAATAGACCTTCCAGGCGTTGGCCCAATCCTCCTCCTGCACGGGCTTGTAGGTTACGCGGGTGGGCGCTAAGTCCATGCGGGTTTCAATTTCGTTCAGCTCGATAATAATTTGCTCAATGCGGTTCATCAGGTTTTCATCCTGCGGCAAGTAGGATTTGATATAGATTTCCTTGCGGTGCAGCAATTCGTCGCTGAATTCGTGGGCGTCCCACTGCCCGCTTTCGGCGTAATCGGCGATAGCCTGCGGGTCCTCAATCATCACGCCGCCGGTGCCCATTTCTGTCAGCATATTGGAGATGCCCTCCACCGCGTTGCGGTCCTGCACTTCCATTTTTATTTCAATCCAATCCATGTTCTTCCTCGTCTCCTTCCCAGAAAGCCTTTCCCCATGCTATGATGGTACTCAAAAAATCCAGTAATACTGCAATCAGTTCACCCATGCCGGACTCCTTTCTCTGTTCGCCTGAACAATGGTCTTCTGCAATTTTTTCTGCTTCTATTGTAGCGGTTTCAGCTTTGTTTATCAACAGTTTTGTTGCTTTACGGATTTTCCCGCACCCAAATGGCTATCCTTGGCGCACGTATGAAAACAGTCTGGCACAAATGGATACGCCTTTTGCCAGACTGTTTTTCGATACATCTTTTTCTATTGTTTTTCTCTATGCTTGTTCCTGTTCATGTTCCTTTCGGTTTTTCCAGCGCAAGCCGGTCAGAACGGCGCCTACTGCGCTGATAAAGGCCATAAAGCGGTACACCCAGTGCATCGCCGTTACAAAGATCTGCTCTTCGCCTTCGACAAAGCTCATGACGGTGTAGCCTAATTGACCGCTCATGACATTATATAAAAGAACGGTGGACAGGGAAATTCCAAATACCATCCCTAAATTGCGGGCCAGCGCATTGATGCTGCCAGCTACGCCGGTCTGATGTTTCTGTACGGTGGACATAATCAGCGATGTGTTGGGCGACTGGAACATGGCCATGCCCACGGCCATCGTAATGGAGCCTGCCAGGAATACCAATAACGATGTATCGACGCCCAAGGTCGATAAAATCAATAACGCCACTGTAATGATGCACAGCCCTACAAAACAGAGAAATTCGGAGCCGATTTTATCGGACAGTTGTCCGCTGAAGGGCGCTACAATGCACATGGTCAGCGAGTAGGCCATCATCAGAAGCCCTGTCTGCGCGGCGCTGAGCATCTGCACCTTTTGCAGATAAAAGGGCTGAATAAAGTTATGTCCGGCGATGGCAAAAAAGGACAGGAAGGCGCAGAATACGCTGACGGCAAATAATTTATTGTGAAACATTCGGATATCCAGCATAGCATTCCCCTGCTTCGCTTCCCAGCGCAAAAAGCCATAGCCAAAAATCAGCGCCACAGCCAGCAGCAGCAGGCAATACAGATAATAGCTGCCGCCAGCCTGCAGCAGCTTCACGCCGCCATACACGCAGAAAATCATCACGATAAACAGCGCCGCGCCGCGGAGATCTGTTTTTTCTTTTTTGCCGGTAGACATGTCGGGCAAATAGCAGCAGCACAGAATAAAGCAAAGCAGCGCCACAGGAATATTCATGGCGAAAATAGCGTTCCAGTTAAAATAGGATACAATCAAGCCGCCCAAGGACGGGCCCACCATAGAGCCTAAGGCCACGCTGCTGCCGGAAAGGCCCAGCGCTTTGCCCCGCTCGTGCAGCGGAAAGGTTTGCACAATAATGCCCTGGTTATTGGCCATGGTGGCGGCAGATCCTATGCCTTCAATGATGCGGCCCATCAGCAGGAAAGGATAGCTGCCGGCCAGTACGCACAACAGCGAACCGGCGATGAACACCAAAGTACCGGTTTTAAATATTTTATCCTTGCCGATGGTATCGCCCAGCTTGCCGAATAATAAAATCAGACAGATGATGACCAGCGTGTTGGCCGTTACCACCCATTCAATGCTGGCCATGTGCACGCCCAATTCATCGGCCATACTGGGCAGCGCCACATTAACGCTGCTCTGATCTACACAGCTAATAAAGGTTTGTACCACAACAGCGAAAAAAATCAGCCATCGTTTTTGAAAAATCTCTTGCCTTGTACTCGGTTTTTTCATTTATGCCCCTCCTGAAAGGATTTTTTCTCACACGGTTTCTATATCATGTTCTGCAATTTTTTGAAAAGAGATAGCCCGTTGCTTTATCGGCCCTGCCATTTATAGACGGACAGCACCATAATCACCGCCAACAGGGAAAGCTGTATGGGCAGTACCACAGCAGAGGATCGCAATCCTACACTGACGGCAATGAGCAGCACGGTGGCAATCCATTTCAGCACAATCCAAAGCCGTTTGAAGCCATAACCGGTGAACAAATTATAAATCAGTCCGGTAGCAAGCAGCAAAATGCCGCCGTTGCGGGTAAACTGCAAGGTGAAAAATGTTATCAACTGTTGGTCCAGTTCGGGCCCTAGCCAGGCTGCACTGGCACCCAATAAGCCTGTACACAAAAGCATCATGCCCAATAAGTGCAATAGCTTCAATCGTTTCATCCATTTAGGATTTGTTGTTTTTTCATTTTCATGCACACCCTGTGCTATTCTGATGTAAGATCGGTTCCTTTTTCCAGCGCTGCTTTTTCCTGCAGCAACCCGTCTAGAACCTTTTCCATCAGTACAATCAGTTGCTGCGCCTCGTCCTCTGTCAGATTTTTGACATGCAGCGCTACCAGCTCCTGATAAAGCTGCTGCAGCTTCGGCGCCATAGCGCGGCCTTTCTCGGTTAAATATAAATGGCAGAGCCGCTTATCCTGCCCGTCTGCCTCCCGGCGCACATAACCTTTTTCAATCAGCGCTTTCACCGACTTGGCTGTCGCCGATTTGCTGTTAAACAACCGCTCTGTCAGTTCCATCTGACTGAGCCCCTCATGCCGCCCGATAATATACAGACAATCGGTTTGCCCGCCGTTTAGCTCGGCATTTTGCAGCCGCTGGGCCAAAATGCTCTGCCGTGTGCGAAACATGGCCGCCGTCATGCGACTGATATTCATATTCTGCAATGCTGTTATCTCCTCAAACTAGTTTCCTAGTGAACTATTATAAGAGGCAGTAGTTTCCTTGTCAACTAATTCGTTGTAAAAATATTGACCCCGTAATCGTTTCTACACTTTCGCTGCAACCCATTCTATGCTTTAGAGCAGAACTGTGCCGTTTCTCTCATGGCCAGACACAACAAGGCGCTGCTCTTTTCATGGAGCAACGCCTTGTTATGCTGCCGTATAACAGCATCTTATGATTGTTTGGGTACTGGCTCTATCTCCAAAATATCCAGCACCTCCGACAATGACAGTCCAAACTTTTCTGCAATCACTTCTGGAGATAACACATCTTTCAACAGGCGAATATTTTTCAGCCGTTCACGCTTTTCTCCTTCTATACGTCCTTCCATGCATCCTTCTTCGCAGGCAATACGGCAAGCTTCTTCCATGTTCCACTCTGTGTACAGCATATTGCGCACCTCGCTTCCGTGGGTTTCTAAAAATCCACGCATAATATCGTTTTCTATACAATAATCCATTGCATTGCAAAGCGCTTCCTCAAGAGGTTGCCCTTTTCGCTTTCCTTGCTGCAGCTGATAAATAAACTGACTATATTCCTTTAAACTCTGACTGCGCTCTATGAGTGCCGATTGGACTACTGCATTATCTGTATAGTTTACATTATACACCTCCACCCGAACATTTACCACGGGATTTTCTTCCTGCACTAAAAAAGCATCGGTCAAATATTCGGTATAGTGCTTCGGACAGGACGCTTGTCCATTATACAGCACAATAAAACGTGGATTGGGGACTTTCGCCTGTGCAGTACGATACACCGCATCTCTAGGCAACAGCTTTTCATAAAGCCGCGCGCAATATAGCAAGGACCGCAACGCCATATTATGATTTATGGTAGATTGATGCTCCAACAGCACCAATAATTGACCATTTAATACAAAGGATAAATCATTTATTCTATCCATCCATAGCACATCGGTGAGTGTATTGAGCTCCACTGGCGTATAATCCGTTCCTTCCAACGCATTGAATAATTCCACCAATCGCGCATTATTTTCACTAAAATAAGCGGAAGATACACTATCTTTCAAATTTCTATTGGCCTTCATAAGTTCACGCACCTATCTGCATTATTTTTTACCGGCATAGGTGCTATGATGTTTGCTTCGTTTTAAGGATCAGGTTTTCAAAATTATACCAGTTTTCTTTTTATCATAGCATACATTTCATTATTTATAAATTATTATTTGCAACCATAATGTTTGGTGCGTAGAAAATTTTCCTTTTCGCATTCATCATTTTTTGACCGAATATTTTTCCAAGGATAAACATAGAAAAAGCCAGCCGAACAATTCGACTGACTTCTTCTACTTCATATCATATATTGAAAGGGGACATGAAAACTTATTTTACAATATTGGTTAACGCCAAAGATAACGGCGGGAAATACGTAACAACCAGCAACACGACAATCATCAACCCCAACATTGGCATGGCCGCTTTTGCAATGTCAGCCAGCTTAAGCTTAGATATCCCACTGGCCACAAATAGGTTTACACCAACCGGCGGTGTAATAAATCCAATTGCCAAGTTCAATACCATCACAACGCCAAAATGAATTGGGTTTACACCTAACTGCGTTACAATCGGTAATAACAGCGGTACCAAAATAATAATGGCGGCCAGCGCTTCCATAAAAGTACCAACAATAAGCAGCAATATATTAATCATCAGCAGCACCAGGATTTTGCTGGTTGTCAGGCTCAGGATAAAGTTTGCAACCATGGTCGGAATCCGTTCAATAGACATGATACTGCCGAAAATCTGCGCCATTGCCATCAGCACGATAATCATAGATGATGTAGCTGCAGAGCCTACCATAGCAGGCAGCAAATTTTTAACGGTAATTTCACGGTGAATAAACAAACCTACTATCAAACCATAGAAAGCTGCCACTGCTGCCGCTTCGGTTGGCGTCATAAAACCGCCGTAAATACCTCCTAAAATAATAACCGGTACCATCAACGCCCATTTGGATTCCCAAACCGCATGCAGCTTAGTTTTGACATTACGCGGACGATCTTCCCCACGCCAGCCTTCTTTTTTAGCCAGGAAATAGCTGTAGGCCATCAATACGGCTGCAACCAGCAAGCCCGGCACAATACCGGCCATAAACAGTTTCCCTACCGATACGTTGGCTGAAATTGCATATACAACAAAGGGATTGCTAGGCGGAATTAATACGCCAATGGCGCCAGCACAAGCTACGATAGCGGCTGAGAATTTCCGGTCATAGCCCCGTTCCACCATAGCTGGCACGCATAAAGCGCCAATAGCCGCTACTGTAGCAGGACCGGAACCACTCATAGCGCCAAACAAGACACAGGTGGCAACCGTAGCTAATGCCAAGCCGCCATAGGCAGAGCCTAAAAATTCATCGGCCATAGAGAACAATCTGCGGGAAAGTCCGCCAATTCCCATTAAATCGCCAGAGGCTACGAAGAATGGAATACACATAATTGCTGTTTTATCAATGGAGGCAAAGGATAACTGCGCCACATAGGATATATCTATGGGATGATTAACCCAAATGGTAAAAATGGACGATATCCCCAAAGACATGGAGATTGGCACACCTAATGCCAGCAAAATCACAAAGTAGCCAAACAATAAGGCAATCGTTGGCAATTTGATTTGCAGAAGTATGGGCAGACACAGCACCGCACCAATCACAACAGCAATTATACTATCCACCAAACCGCATTGCTTTACCTGCGCAAATACATCCTGCAGGGTTCTTAAAATACATAGCCCGAAAGCAACAGGTAATACCAGATATAGGGCCCAAAAAGGAATTTTTAACACTGGCGTGCTGGATACAAACGTCATCAGCTTTTGAATATGTATAATTCCTTCGTAAGTGATTACACCAGCCCAAATCAGCATAGCCGCATCTACAATTACCCAGCTCATGTTCTGTATCCGTTTGGGCAATTTATCATACAAAATATCTACACGAATCAAATCCCGTTTTTTAATTGCAACTGGCACAGCCAAATAGGATATCCATACAAAAATATAACGGGCAATTTCCTCTGGTGCTGCTGCTACCATGGTGCTGGCGCCAGAGGTAAATTTGGTAAAAATATAGCGATATAATACCTGCCAGGTAATCAGAAAAATAATGGCCAGCATCCCAATTACCAGGAATATGCTTTCAAAATTTTCATCCAACCAACGCAGAGGGCTTTGCTTTTTTTCTTTATTGTTTACAATCGCTTCTGTCATAACAATCACCTCTTACAATATGTTATTTTCTTCGTCATTTTATGTTTTGTTTATCTTGTTAACAAATTTTTAACATATCTACTCATGAAGAAAGCAGAATTGCAACTACCTTTCAGAGCCCACTTTTCGCTACAATTCTGCTTTTTCTTCTAAATTAAAAATACTTGAATTTATTCTTGTGTAGCTTTAATCATATCTACAACTTCCTGAGAAATTACAGATGGAACCAGTTTGTCATATACACTGGCAGTAGCAGCAGCCCATTCGGCTTTCTGTTCATCGGTCAGTTCTACAATTTCTACACCATTTTCTTTGAAAGCGTCTTTCGCATCCTGTTCAGCCTGTACAGACAGTTCCCGTTCATAAGCGACAGCTTCAGCAGCTGCTTCGTCCAGGATTGCTTTCTGTTCATCAGTCAGCGCCTGATATTTATCTTCAGCCATCAGCAAAATGTGCATGGAATAGTTGTGTTCAGTAGTAGCAGAATATTTCAATACTTCGTCATGTTTAGATGCATGTAATAGACCAAAGGTATTGGATTCCCCATCAACTGTTTTCTGCTGTAAAGCAGTATAGGTTTCGCCCCACGCTACAGTCTGAGCAGGCGCTGCCAGTGCTTCTGCAACAGCCAATTCTACCTGAGAGCTGGTGGCACGCAGCTTCATGTCTTTCATGTCAGCAGGAGAAGTGATTGGTTTGGAAGCAGAATGGAAGCAACGGAAACCATATTCATTGAACATTAACGGATGCAGGTTCTGTGCAGCCATTCTTTCTTTATAATAGTTACCCAAATCGCCATTATCAATTGCATCATATAAAGCATCCATATGGTCTTTGTTTACGATATATGGCAAAGACAAAGCCAAAACGTCTGGGTCAAATACACCAAAGTTATCCGAAGAACAAGTTGCCATGTCGATAGAACCGGCCTGTACCTGCTGTGTGGTGTCAACATCGTTGCCCAGCTCAGCATCAGAGTGAACGTCTACTTTCATAGTGCCACCAGATTTTTCTTCTACCAATTCAGCAAATTTTTCAACGCCTAAGGTTACATTATTACCCGTTGACATAACGTTTGCAACTGTAAAGGTGATAGTTTCAGCGCCATCGCCAGCATTATTATTGGTTTCCTGCTTTGTATCACCGCCACCACAGCCAGTCAGAGCTGTAGCCAGAGTAAAAGAGGTTAGTAACAAACCGGCAACTAATTTTTTGCTTTTTAATTTCATTAGAAATACCCTCCATGTCTTATGTGATAAACTTGAAATAAATCCAATATGTCTGTTTCAGACATACTATATTCATGTGAAACGCCGCCTCTACCCTCCTTCTTTGATATCTCATGGTCTTTTCACAGAAAATACTGCCTTTTTTACAAAATTTATAGAAATGATTTTGTATAATTTATTAGATTTTTAAAATTAAAAATATTTAAAGCTTATTTGGCGTGTATGTAGTTTAAAAATACTATATACGCGTCTTTTTTATGTCTCCAAAAACCTATAACTTTTTGTCACAAAGAACATGCATTTGTCTAATAGATTTATATACTCCCAGTTAGACTTTATGCAAATTCTATACAGAAAAATGTTTATTACACTCTGTTTTCCATAATATGCTTACTATAAATGCAGCCTATATCCGTATAGCTTGTATTTAGTATAAAGCTAATTTATGCAGATTGCAAGGGAAAAATATCCTTTTTTCATATAATACAGGATACCTTTTTCTGCTTTTATCTGAAAATATCCAATGCTTGTTACTTATAGTTGTAGCACGATATTCCTTGTGCTAATATACAAAATACAGAATAAAACAAACAGCGTTATGAACACAAAATCCCCCCGATTTTGCTTTCACAACGCCGTTGTTGTGGTTCTCTATGCACGTGTGCACGCTTTATGCTTCGATAGCTTTTTCTTCTGCAACAGCCGCCAGAACTGCTTCATATTCTTTCAACACAGCGCTTTGAATCATTTCTCTCGCAGCGCTGGAAATAGGATGGGCAATATCTTTATATTCGCCATCCGGCATCCGCTTACTTGGCATCGCCACAAACAATCCTTTATCCCCTTCCACGACTTTGATATCATGCACCGCGAAAGCATCGTCAAAGGTGATGGATACAATGGCTTTCATCCGTCCCTCTGTGTTTACTTTCCTAATTCTGATATCTGTTACTATCATTCTGTTCACCGCCCTTTTGTCATTGTTCACATACGTCATAAATATATCGAATGAATAAAACAGTTTTATGACTATATGTATAATAATATCGCACTTTTTTCTTTTTTACAAGGAAATAACTGGTAAAATAGGCCAATTTGCAAAATTTTTATAGGCAACATATTCCTAGTAAGGACATGTGCATTCAGGTTCATTTTTCCAGAAACAAATAAAAAATGCTGCTCGCGCAGCAACAGGCAGTGCGAGAGCAGCAAACTTGTTTCGCTGATATTTACTTTTGACTCAATTCGCCGTTTTCTTCCATGCTGGCGATCATGGCGTTTTCGGCATTTTCAATATGCTCGCGGGCTAGCTTGGCAGCCAGCTCGCCGTTGCGCTCTGATAAGGCCTCTACAATCTTTTTATGTTCCTCCAAGGCAGTTTTACTTCTGCCCGGTCGCGCCAACGATGCAGCGCGGAAACGCTGTAGCTGTTCCTGCAGAATGTTGACAAACTGCACCAAACGCTGGTTATGGGCAGCCTGATAAATAATGTCATGGAAGCTGCTATCAATGTAAATAATATTATCCAGACTGCCGTCCTTTTTGCTTTCTTCTTCCGATTCACGCAGCACTTGCCGTTCCAGCGCGTCCAGTTCCTCATCAGTAATCCGTTCCGCAGCCAGCGTAACCGCCAGCATTTCCAACGCAGAACGCACCTCGTACACTTCATGGATATCCTTCATAGACACCCCTGCCACATAAGCGCCTTTGCGCGGCACCATCACCACTAAGCCTTCCAGCTCCAGCTTGCGGATAGCCTCCCGCACCGGTGTACGGCTCACGCCCATTTCATCGGCCAGTTGAATTTCCATCAGCCGTTCGCCAGGTTTCAGCACCTGCCGGATAATTGCGTCCCGCAAAGTTTCAAATACTACATCACGCAGCGGTTTATAGCCGTCTAATTTGATTGGAACTAATTTTCTCTCATTTTGATTATTCATTGCCATAAAGCTCCACCCTTTCCTTCAGCATTTTCTGATTGACTGTTTGGGCTACAATCGCACCCGGATATTCCTGTTTTACTTTCTGATAATACTGCTGCGCCTGCTGCCGTTCCGTAAAAGCGGCAAACACTGTAGGCCCGCTGCCGGACATCAGCACATGCCGGCAGCCGTGTTCTATCATACGCTGCTTTAATTTTTCCACATTCGGCTGTAACCGGAAGGTACTATGCTCCAACAGATTGCCCATCGCTTGCAAAACCTGCTCAGCACTGCCAGCCGATAATCCCTGTACGCACTGCTCTACATCAGGATGCTTTTTCACCAAATCCAACCGCAGATTGCCATACACCTTCGGCGTGGCTACCCCAAAAGAAGGCTTCACCAGCACAAAAAACAACGGCGGACAATCGGGCAGCGGTGTAATCTTTTCCCCTCGCCCGGTAGCAAGCGCTGTTGGCCCGCCTAAACAAAAGGGAACGTCGGAGCCAAGCTCTGCGCCTAATTGCTCCAATTCCGCCAGCGATAAGCCTAAGCCGAACATTTTATTCACACCCAGCAATACGCCGGCGCAGTCAGTACTGCCGCCCGCCAAGCCTGCCGCCACGGGAATGCGTTTGTGCAGCGTCACTTCAAGCGGCGGTATACCGCTGAAATGCTGCTGCATCAAAACCACCGCTTTCATTGCCAGATTATTCATATTTGGCGGAATATATTTGTTATCGGTCACCAGCCAGTTGCGCTGCGCTTCTTTCAGCAGAATGGTGTCGGCCAAATCAATGGCCTGCATCACCATAGCTACCTCATGATAGCCGTCGTCCCGCTTGCGCAGCACATCCAACACCAGATTAATTTTTGCGTATGCAGTAATTTTTGCTTGTTTCATCGTGTTTCTCTCGCTTTCAGCTAAGAAAAGCCATTATACAAATTTCTATCTGTTTATGTATTTTATCCTATTTTTTTGCAACTGTCAACAAAGCGTAAAATATCGACAGGAGTTCTTACTTTTCATTTACATTCGTTAACTCTACCGCCATCATCACAACCTTTCTCGCCCTCAACAAAAAGGACGACTTCCGGAGAAATCGTCCTGTACTGACGCAAGCAACAAGGCGAACACTCCTTTTTTTAATTGCAGGAAAAGAACGCCGTTGTTCTTTATATTTATTCATTTTGTATACAACTATTTTAACGCGATAAAGCGTTTTCGTCAAGCGGGAATTTACAGAAATCTCACAATCGCAGTTGCTTTACGCTGGTGACCGGCGCGCGGCAAGCGCCCTCTTCGCACAGATAATACGCGGCGCCTTGCTCCGGCACCGGATACTCTTTGGTAAAAGGAGCGCATTGGGCCAAGGACCGCCCGTTTTCCCTGTTTTTCAGCAAAAGCGACAAATGCTCTGCGCGCTGGTTCCGCAGATATGTCTGCAATTCTGCGGGAACACCTTCCGCTGTCGTGCAGACCAATTCCTGATGGGGATATAACGCCCACGTCATAGCCAACAGTGCAAAGCTGTGCCCAGCTGGATATTGGTTTGCCTGTCCAGCCAAAAAGCAGAGCTGCCGGTAGGCCGCTTCTTGCCACGTTTGCTCGCCAGACAATAGCGCCAATTTTTGCAATACCATTCCGGCCACCGAATTGCCGGAAGGAATAGCGCCGTCATAGGTTTCCTTGGGCCGCGCAATCAACTGCTCGGCATCGCCGGCAGTGAGATAGTAGCCGCCCCGCCCTTTATCCTCAAACAGCGTTATCATCTGCTCCGCGCGTTGCAAAGCTTGCTGTAAATACCGAATTTCCAGCGTAGCCTGATACAGCTCCAACAACGCCAAAGCATACACCGCATAATCATCTAACTGTCCTGCATGGGCCGCTTCCCCTTCCCGCCAGCGCAAATACAGCCGGTTTTGGCTGTCCACCATGTGCTGTTCAAGAAACTGCTGGGCCCGCTGCGCCGCCTGTACATACCTGTCCTCCTGCAAAACAAAACCAGCCCGCGCCAAAGCCATAATCATCCAGCCGTTCCAGGACAGCAGAATTTTATCATCCTTGTGCAGTTTGGTACGGCCGAACCGGTAATGATACAATTTTTGCAGACGGCTATCGTCCAAAGGCCATGCAGCCTCTGTCTGTCCGAGCAAATTGGGAATGCTCTTGCCTTCAAAATTGCCGGTTTCCGCAATGTGATACAGCCGGTTAAAGGCTGCGCCGTCTGTTTCGCCCAATACAGCAAGAACCTCCTGCGGCGTAAACACATAATATTTCCCTTCCACACCGTCGCTGTCGGCGTCCTGACCACAATAAAAGCCGCCTTGCCCATCGGTCAGTTCCCGCAGTACATAATCGGCTGTACGGCGGGCCACCTGCCCATATTGTTGCCGCCCCGTCAACTGATAGGCTCGCGTATAAGCCAAAAGCAACAAGGCATTATCATAAAGCATCTTTTCAAAATGGGGCACCAGCCAGCGTTCATCAGTAGAATAACGGGAAAAACCGCCGCCAATATGGTCCTGGATACCACCCCGCGCCATTTGCTCTAAGGTATATTCTGCCATTTCCAGGCCCTTCGGCTGCTGCTCCAGACAAGCATACTCCATCAAGAACAGCAGATTATGGGGCGTGGGAAATTTGGGTGCTGGGCCGAAACCGCCCCACCGAGCATCAAACTGTTGCTGGAAAAAACCATACGCCCGTTGCAGCAATTTTCGGGACGGCTCCTGCTTTTCAGCGCCAGCCTCTCTGCCGACGGCCGCGGCAATCTCATCGCCAGCCTGTAATAGCTGCTCCCGCTGCCGCTGCCACAGCTCCACAATGCGCTGTAGGATATCCAATATTCCCGGCTGGCCGTAACGCTGCCGCTTGGGAAAATAGGTGCCAGCAAAAAAAGGTTTTTGTTCCGGCGTTAAAAACACCGTCAGCGGCCAACCTCCCGAACCAGTCAAAGCCTGACACACCGCCATATACACCGCATCGATATCGGGCCGCTCCTCCCGGTCCACCTTGATGCAGACAAAATGTTCGTTCAACACCGCCGCCACCGTTTCATCCTCAAAGCATTCATGGGCCATCACATGACACCAATGACAGGTGGAATAGCCAATACTCAAAAAGACGGGCTTATCCTCCCTCTGCGCCTTCTGAAAGGCTGCTTCTCCCCAAGGATACCAGTTCACGGGATTTTCCCTGTGCTGCAGCAAATAAGGTGATTTTTCATACTGTAATTGATTTGCCATCTTCATTCTCCTTCCACGCATGTATAGTATTCCACAAAATAGCTTTTTTATGAAACAGAAACAAAAAAGCCGCTGCAAATTTTCCGCTACAGCAGCCTTCTCCGCTATTCTTCCTTTTTTCTGGTATAGCCATGATTCTTCATATACTGATACACTGTGCTGCGCCCGCCGCCGATAATTGTACACACCTCATCGATAGAAAGCTCGCCATCCGCCCAACGCTGCGCGGTTTTTTCCATCAACACCGGGTCTTTCACCATAGAAGGCCGCCCAAAGCGACGGCCCTCCCGTCGTGCCCTTTCAATACCTTCCCGCTGGTTATCCCGCGTTCTGCGATGCTGCAGCTCAGCCATATACACCAGTAAATCCAGCATCTGCCGCTCCAGTCGCTTTCCTTCTTCGCCTAGTTGCCGGAACACACGGCTGTCCAACTGCACCCTGTCGCTGAGTACCACTACATCAATGGTCCAATCATGGGTCAACCGATACCATTCCGCAGCCATGTCTTCATAAGTACGGCCCAGGCTGTCCAGTTCATCAACATAGATGACATCTCCAGGCTGTATCATATCGCACATTCGCTCATACGCCGGTCTCGTATAATCTTTATTGCGGATATCCACAAAAAGCGTGCGCTCATCCTCCAGCATCTCCAGCACTTTATCTCTGAGCGCTCGATCCTTTTCCTCTTGCTCTAAAATTCTGATATATCCAAAATCCATTGCGGCCACCTCATCCTCAGTTCGTTATCGTTGCATACGGTATTCTTTATCATTATACATGATGAACGGCCCGACTACCACAAAAATATGCCAATTTTTACTATCAAAGTTTTCATGGCGAAATACACCAAAATAGTCTATCCCACAGCATAAAACGAGCAAGCCAGTTGTCCAATCTTCCCGAACCCTGCCATTACAGGCTTTTCACAATTTCTCCATCTATCGGGTTGGCAAGCCTGCTTTGCGCAGCATGTTTTGCATACACCAATAATTAAATATGGCAATCACTCTGCCGGTACCAATCATAGCCAAAATAGTACCTATGCCTACACCAACAACGCTGTGGGCCGCTGCAAAGCCGATAACCAATGCCAACGCAATGCAGGAGGCGTCCACGCAATTTTTCATCAGCCCTACGCTTTTTCCGGTATAATCGGCAATGGCTTGTACAATCCCATCGCCCGGATTGGCAATAATGCGCATATTCAGCGACATTGCCGCGCCGATTCCAGTCAATCCAATGGCCAACAACAGCACCACAATGCGAAAGGGCAGGCTGCCCAGCAAACGACCAGCATAGGCAGTGGAAAAATCGGGAATGCACAGCACAAATATATTCATAAAACGGGTAAAAATCAAACTGAGCGGCAACTGCAGCAAATCCTGCACAAGCACCGCTGTCCCTTTTCGCTTCGCCAGATGTAACACCATTTCTATCACGATAAAACCGCTGTAAAGCAGCATGGTCATATCGGCAAAGCTATTGTGCAGCAGTTGCGATACACAATAAGAAACCGAAATAATGGGCGATACGCCCAAACCCGCTTTCGTGTTCAAACTCAAACCCAAGGCCAGCACCACAAGCCCAATCAAATAACAAATCCCACGATACACCAGCTTTTGCTTCAATATCACCACGTCCTTCCCTTTGCAACCTGCGCAATAAGACCGCCGTCGTTGCTGATATTCTGAACCTGTCATATCTTTATCATACTGCGAAAGAAGGAATTTTGCAAACAGCGCCAACAGTCACGCAGATACAGACCATTACAATAAAACGCTGCAATGAAAAAATTTTATTGCGGCTAGTGGGATTGGCAGATATCAAAAAAGCAACTGCCGCTTCCGCAGCACAGCTCTGCAAAAGCGGCAGTTGTTCAAAACTGTTTTATAACGGCACAACTCGTTAGAATGTCTGCATTAAAATAATATCTTCGCGATTGGATAACCAATAAAAGTATAGACAAGTACCGCGATTATGACCATCGGCAGGAATAACTGTATCCTGTAAAAAGGCTTTCATAAACACTCACGTGATTATTTTACAACTCATAAAAATTGTTTTGATTCATGTTTGAACGTTTCTTGACTTAGAGAAATACACCGCTGCAAAACCGATTATAAAAAACAGAATCAGCACATGAAATAAATCGTCCATCGCCATGCTGTAGCTTTGCGCATAGCGCATGCCTTCTTCTTGCACCGACAGAATATTCTGATAATAGCTTGTGCGCGCCGTCTGAAACGTATTAGCCAAACCGATTGTCAGAGAAATTACGCATTGCCGCGCCCAAGAAGTTACAGCCGCAGCATGGGTGGCATAAACCATAGGCACCGCCTGCATTCCCATATTGGTGGCTGGCATATTCAGCGTTCCAGCCCCGATATCCCGCAAAATTAAGGCAAAAATAATAAATGGAATTGTGGTTTCCATGTGAATACTGCCCAGTGCAATACAGGCCAGAATTCCAAATGTCATAATGCCATACAGCATACGCTGTGGGCCTATGGAATCATAATATTTGCCCATCAAAGGAACTAAAAACATAATAAACAGCGGCCCCGGCAGCATAATAAACGCTGCTTGCGTGGTACTAAATCCCTGCACATCCTGCAAAAATACGGGAAAAATATTATTAGACGCATTAATCAAAATACTGCCTACGCACAATAAAATCACACTGCTGAGGAATCCCTCATACCCAAACACTTTCACGTGAAGCAATGGATGTTCTTTTTTGTTTTCCAGATAAAAAAATAAGCTTAACGCACCTAAACCGCCGACTGTCAGCGCAATAACCGGCACGCTGCATAATCCCCACACTGTAATATTACTGAAAGCTAACAACAAAGCAACACTACCAAATACCGACAGCAACAAACCTGCAAAGTCAAAAGCATGCTGCTCCACACTTCTTGGCTGCTGTTTTGGAATTAACTTCATAGCAGCGGCCAATACAATTATCAAAATCGGTACCTCCAGTAAAAATATCCAGCGCCAGCTCAGCAAATCAGAAATAATACCAGCCAGGCTTGGCGCAATCGTAGGCGCAATTAAATTAGTAGTAGCCCAAATACTAATGGCTTGCGCCTGCTTGTGCGACGGAAAAAGCTGATAAATCATAGATTGCGTTAATGGCATCAGCATACCGCCAAACAATCCCTGAAAAATACGCAGCCCAATCACTATGTAAATGGTGCCGGAGCAACCCAGCAAAAATGTAAAAATGGCAAAGCCGCTGACTGCCAGTAAAAAAGTCCGCTTTATTCCCATTCTATCAGAGATGAAGCCTACAATTGGCGCAATCGTACAGTTCGCCAAAATGTATGCTGTAACCACCCACTGAGTAAGAATCATATCCACTTCAAACTGCTTCATAAACACCGGCAGCAAAATCGTTACTGCTGTGGTATTAATCATCGCCACAAAATTGGTGCCTGCAATCATAAGCAAAATCAGTGTGAGAAGCGTTTTATTTGTTGTGATTTTGCCAGACACGAAGAGTCCCCCCTACTGTAATTTTTTATAGAAAGCGCAACTGCCGCTCCGGCAGATAACTCTACAGAAGCGACAGTTTGAAAAGTACTATAGACGCTTAGCCAAAGCTGTTAAAACAGAATTTTTGCAATTGGATAGCCAATAAATGTATATACAACAATGGCAAAGCACACTACTGGTAAGAACAACTGAATAATTTCTTTATATTCTACCAAGTCCTTCCGAGCATGCAACATACCGCAATAGGGAGAAGCTGCTGGCGTCAGCAACGCTACGAAAACCATCATGCAGATGGACATGCAGATTACAGTTGGTTCTACCATTGGATACTGGTCGGCAAAGGCCAATACTACAGGAATTAGCACAACAGCCATCCCTGCATTGTTGGCAAAGTTGGTTGTAATCAGCGCAAAGGCCAGCAATAAGAATACAAATACAAACTCCGGTTTTCCACCTAACAGCGGCTGCAGCACCTGCACCAGGAATGGTTTAATACCGGTAGATTCAGCAGTCATAGCATTGCACACATACAAAGCTGCAGCTACCAAAAAGAAAATATCCCAAGAGAAAGATTTTTTCGCAATACCACGAAAATCCATCATTGGCTTGCCCTTATAAGGAATTACCATCAACGCCACAATACATAATGAAGTAACGCCTAAGAGGCCAATACTTTTCAGGAAACCGATAACCGGAATGGTTTGGGGCAGAAAACTCGGCAGCAATACGCCTGCAATATACAAAATGATCATCAGGAAAAATGCTATTTGCTGCGCATTCATTTTCGGCAGTTTTTCTTTGGTCAGGTCTGCCACCGTGATTTTTTTGAAGCCTTCTACATCGGGACGTAATCCAAAACGTACAAACAGTAAAAAGAGTGCCAACAGAATAACAGACATGATCCAGTTATAC
Organism: uncultured Peptococcaceae bacterium; assembly: GCA_902462325.1. Lineage (GTDB taxonomy): Bacteria > Bacillota > Peptococcia > Peptococcales > Peptococcaceae > UBA7185. Next base: position 15,964 of record CABQBF010000001.1, on the reverse strand, counting down.
GCAATAAAGCCGGCATAATTTACAGCCAAACCGCTAGTTTTTTCAAACGCACTGACGATAACATACTGCGCGCCCTTAATTGGCAACATAGGCTGGCCTAAGGTGGAGGCCAGATAAACTCCGCAAATCATCGTATAGAAAATTTTATCGCCCTTTTTATAGCCGAAGTTGCCGCAAATTTCAATGGCAATAGGCCACAAAATCAGCATAGAAGCCATGGGATTGGTCAACCCAGCGATTACATAGGAACATAAGAAGAAAATAAACAAAAATATATAAGGACGTCCTTCCAACACCTTGCGGCTCATGAAGAACCGCGCCATATACTTGGTACAGCCTACATATTCTACACCGGCAAATAAAATCATACCAAACAAACACACCAGAACCGTTTCCGAACCAAACGCATTCAGAAACAGATCCTTTACAGCAGCATAGCCCTCCAATTCTGGCACATAACCGGCTATCGCCACCAACAGCAGCCCTAACAGGCTAGGCCAAATACTGTCCAGTGTAGACCACAAATATACCATCCCAATAAATACGCCCATAACAGCCATCCCAACTGTTGTTACCGGCTCAAAGGGTGTCAATTGTGGAAATACCAGCATAAAAAACATCCCAATGACAATATGCAGCCAATACGTCCATTTTACTTTCTCTGTTTTTTCAGCCATTAGCGTTCGCTCCTTTTTCATACCTAAAAGGTATACATTTCCATTATTAGGCTTTAGCCTATATCTTCAATAATAAGATTTCAAATCATGTCATCGTATAACCTTATATAAATATCAGATGTTATGCTTCAGCCGTATATTTTCATACGCTTAAAAACGTATAATATTCCAAACTATCTGGCATTACGTTTAACAAGCGCTAACTATGGGCGTTCCCGAATATACAGCCATTTTGCCGTATATTCGAGCTTGCCCCTCTATTTCTTATTTTAGAATTTTGCACCTATTTCTTCATCATCTTCCATAGTTTCTTCTGTTACACAGGCTGCAATTTTAGAACTGTAGCCTAATGCTTCTGGAACTTCTGTCACGTTCTGCAATTCACAGGAAGCAGCGCCAGGCATACGGAAGGTCATATTGTCTACTTTCGCTACTGGTATTTCTACCGGTTTTTCTACCTGCGGTACATATTCGTATGGGTACCGATAGGAACGATAAATCATAGCAGCGCCGTCATGCTCAAATGGGTTTTTAAATTCCCAGACGATTTCTTTTTCCGGCGTTACTTCAAAAATGCGGGCAAAGCTGCCTTCTGTAATCATGGTATTGCCATTGGGCAGGCGCTGTGCCGAGCTTACCAGCTGGCTGTAGAAGGCTGTGTTTTCACACATTGCCATCATACCTTCCCGCAAATCGCTGCCTTTGAAGCTCCATACCACTTCCAGCGTTACAGGGTTAATTTCCAGCACGCGGGAGTGGTCACGGATATCCACCTTGGTACCGTCTTTGCTCATGCGGTCTGGCAAGCCATAACCAGCCCAGCCGCCATTATCGAAGATTAAAATATTGCCTTCACCTGGCAGACCTTTTGGAATCATGTGACAATGATGCTGACCGATAATCTGACCAATGCGGCGCAGTTCTTTGTTTACGGTAAAGTCTGGCCCAATCTGCCATACGATTTTACCGGTTTTCTTGCTGATGATAGCCATAATATTAGATTCACGGGCATCCCAGATAATATTATCAGGATGGAACCGTTCATCGCCGGCATCATACCATTTGTTTGGCCCCAATGTGCTCATGGAGTTGATATGCATCCAGTCGCACATTTCGCCATTCTGGGTGTGATGAATATTTGGATTGCGGAACAATACATTTTTAGCTGCTTCAGAGAAGCCCAGCTCGTTGAAATGTTTGTTCACCGTCCATTCCCATACAATATTGCCTTCCCAGTCTACTTCAATAATGGTGTCATCCAACAGACGTTTGTCAGAAATGCGCTTATTGTACACATCGCTGTGGCATAAAATCAGCGTATTGCCGCTGTCCGTCTTGCATTCCATACCTGGCACATAGTATCCCACCGGATTGCCTTCCCGCTGATAGTCGTGATGCTGACGGGCCATCCAGCGCGGTTCATGGCCTTCATCTTCAATATAATCTTTGTGGTCAAACTTCCACACCACATTGCCGTTCCAATCTAACTGAGTTAAGTCGGCCTGGTCCTGATAAGAATAATCAGCGTCACGCACACCTAAGCTGCCCAATACATAGCCGCCCGGCAGCAATTTGTTGGGAAAGCCCTGAAAATTTTTCCACACCTTTACCACATTACCGTTCATGTCGATCAGCATCGCGCCGATTTTTTTCATGGGAATCAGTGTGTAGCCGTTCCAGCATTTTGCTGGGTCATAAATTGTTGTGCCTGTTGGAAATACGCTTGGAATACCCATAATCAATCATCCTCCTAAGAAAATATAAAGTAAAAAATCAGTGTCTATTGATCTATAGCTTTTATTCAAATATCGCTATATATCTTTTGTGTTTTCATTTTATCGAATCTATAATTATTTTTAAATAACATGAGTTAATTATTTGTCGATTTACGTCATAAAAAAGTCCCAATAATTAACGTGCGTTAACCATTGGGAAAGTACAGTCTTTCTAACATGCTCCTCAAATTTTTTATTTGTATTTTAATTCCAACTTATTCTCCGCATATTGCTGCAGCTTTTCCGGATTTTTCAAAAGCAGCCCTTCCGTTGTGCGAGCTACCGAACCTTCTTCTTTTAAAACGCGCAAAATACGCGCTACTGTCACTTTATGCACCGAAAGAAATTTTGCCATCTCCACATTGGTAAACTTTTTGGACACCAGCAACCCCTGCTCTGTTTCGCGCCCTCTCTCCAGTAACAAATTGCAAAGCTGCCCAGCCACATGTCCTTCTTCTTTAACCTGAAACAACGCCATTAACCGCATATATTCGTCCATAGCAGTACGAACCACATCCTCCAGCAAAGCAGGACGACGGCGCAAATACTCCATGCAAACATCTTTGGGAATGCGATAGCAGGCACAATTGGTATGGGCAATAAAATCATTGCTGGAAACACCTGTATCCGGCCGACGATATAAAATCAAAATGCCCACTAAAGACTGTACAATATCACCACTGGCCTTGCTGCTTAAAATGCGCTCACGGCCGGCATCTGTCACCGATTCCCGATACACAGTGCCTTTCAGCAAATAATATACATATTCCACCTGTTCTCCGGCACGAATCAGATAATCGCCCCGCTTGAAGCGGCACAAAGTCACACCGGGTAAATCACGAAAAGGCATACCCATTCCTCCTTTTTTCTCTATATCGTACTGATAACCGACTTTCTTGTCAAGCAGCGCTTTTTTCACGAAACGTCCGCCTTTAACAGAATGTTTCACGTGAAACAATTACAAAAACACCGCAGTCCGATTTTTCAAACAAAACCGAGCTGCGGTGTTCTTATCAGCTTAAATTCCGTCTACACAGAAATTCAACGCTTTGGATTTGTTCACTTTTTTGCGGATACGCTGCACAGCGTTATCCACCGATTTATTTTCCAGTTGCAGGGCCAGAGTGATTTCATTATAGGACATGCCCATCATACGCATAATCAGCACATTCAGCTCCATTTTAGACAACAGAGAGGTGATTTTCTGCATAATTTCGGCATAGGTTTCCCGTTCTACGATGGTGTTTTCCGGCGACACGATTTCACCGCTGGCATCCCGTTCAATGAGATAAGCGGCCTTGTCTTCCATCTGCTCATCGTTTTCATTGTAATTGGACATAGACACCGCGTCATTCAGTACCATGTGCTTTTTCCGGTTGGAGCGTTTTACGCAGGAATCCAGTTCCCGCTTGATGCACAGATAGGCAAAATTTTTAAACTGTTTGCCGCTTTCCGGCTTGTAGCATTTTACGCTCTGCACAAAGCCAATCATAGCCTCCTGCATCAAATCGTCCCGTTCCCCATCTTTCAGATAATACTTATCACAAATGTAGCTCATCAAACCCTGATACCGTTTCAGCAGATGTTCCATGGCCGCTTCATTTCCCTGTTGCGCTGCTTCAATAATCTCTTGCTCCGGCTTATCTGCAAACTCCATGCAAAATTCCTCCTAATTTGTTTCCCGGAACAGCTCAGTCGATAAATATCGCTCTCCCGTATCCGGTAATATTACAACGATACGTTTTCCTGCATTTTCTGGACGGCTGGCAATCCGTTCGGCTGCCAAAGCAGCAGCCCCAGACGAGATACCTACCAGAATGCCCTGGGTTTTGGCCAGCATTCTGGCTTCCGCCATAGCGTCATCGCCGTCAATCATCAATACTTCATCCACAATGCTCAAATCCAGAATGGACGGAATAAACCCTGCGCCAATGCCCTGAATTTTATGGGGGCCCTTCGGATGACCGTTAATCACCGCCGATTGCAGCGGTTCTACCCCGATAATCTGGATATCTTTGTTATATTCCTTCAAACCTTTAGCAATGCCGGTAATGGTACCGCCGGTTCCAATGGCGGAAACAAGCACATCTACCTTGCCTTCGGTATCGGCATAAATTTCCTGGGCGGTGGTCAGATAATGGGCCTGCGGATTGGCCGGGTTATCAAATTGTCCGCACATATAGCTGCCGGGGATTTCCTGCAGCAATTCGTTTGCTTTGGCAATGGCGCCTGGCATACCGTCGGCAGCTGGCGTCAGCACAATTTCGGCACCGTAGGCTTTTAACAGACTGCGCCGTTCCTGACTCATATTTTCCGGCATGGTCAAAATCATTTTATAACCCTTTACGGCGGCCATCAAAGCCAAACCGACGCCGGTGTTGCCGCTGGTGGGCTCAATAATGGTTGCGCCGGGTTTGATTTTTCCCTTTTCTTCGGCATCTTGCAGCATATAAGCGCCAACCCGGTCTTTCACACTACCGCCCGGATTGAAAAATTCTACTTTGGCCAAAACTTCTGCTTTTATTTCTGGATTGTCGAAATGCAACCGCACCAGAGGGGTACGGCCAATTAACTGTCCAATATTATCATAAATCATTGTTTTTCACCCTTTTTATGTTTTATCAATTTGCGGTCGTTTCACAAAGGGCCGCTCTATAACTATCCTACCCATTTATTGCTGGCTGTCATACAGCAATCTTATAAAATCTTATTATATTGCTATGATTAGTGTAAGCCATTCGCTCCAAGAATTCAAGCGTTCTGCGTGATTTTTTACTATTTCCCGAAGATTATTCAAAATTCAGCGCAAAAATTGCAGTTTTCTTAACAATTTCCACAAAATTCAGCGAAAATTCTGACAGCATCACTGCCCAATACCGCCAACAGATTCCGAAAGCTGATACACATCGGTGCGCCGGTTGGCCACCGACGGATTGCGGCGGCGCACATCGTCCAGATAGTCCAAATCAATCTCAGCCAAAATAACGCCCGGTTTATCGGAAGCGCGGGCAATCACCGTGCCCCAGGGGTCTACAATCATACTGTTGCCGTAAGCCACAAACTTTTCTTTCACGCCGACCTGATTGGGCGCAATGAGATAACATCCGTTTTCAATGGCGCGGGCCCGCAAAATCGGCTCCCAATGGTCTTTGCCAGTTGGCATGGTGAAGTTGGCCGGCAAAAAGATAATCTGAGCGCCCTGCAATGTCATCAACCGGAACAATTCGGGAAAGCGCATATCATAGCAAATAGCAAAGCCCAAATGCCCCAGCTCCGTTTCTACTGTGACGATTTCTTTGCCGGGCTCTTTGCGATCCGACTCCCGCACGCTGCTGCCATCAGGCAACGTCATATCGAAATTATGCAGTTTGCTGTAGCGGGCAACGATTTCTCCTGCCGGATTGATAAGCACCGTTGTATTATAGGTGCGCACACCATGGGGATTAACCTCGCTGATGCTGCCGCCATGAATCCAAATCTGATGCTCTCTGGCCTTTTCTGCCAACAACTCGGTCGTTGGGCCGGGGATGGCTTCGGCATATTGGGGATCTTCGCTGAGAATATTGACAACTTCCGGAAAGGCCACCAATTGGGCGCCCTTTGCCGCCGCTTCATCGATAAAAGCCGCCATCTGCCGCCAGTTTGCTTCTTTATCGTTCTGGGTATCCATCTGCACTGCTGCAACCATAAATTTTCTCATCAGAATGCCTCCTATTCTATCCAATGCATTGCTTTCTGCACAGCTTTTTGCCAGCCGCAACAGTTTTCCTCCCGTGTGGCCTGCTCCATCTGCGGTGTAAACTGCTGCTGGGCATGCCAGCGCTGGGCAATTTCTTCTTTGCTGCTCCAATAGCCTACCGCCAAGCCAGCCAGATAGGCTACGCCCAAAGCGGTCGTTTCCGTAATGGCAGGCCGTTTCACCTGACAGTTGATAATGTCGGCCTGAAACTGCATCAGGAAATCATTGCGGCAAGCGCCGCCATCTACCTTCAATTCAGTCAGCTTCTGCCCCGAATCCTCCACCATAGCTTGCAGAACATCGTTGGTCTGATAGGCAATGGCTTCCAGCGCCGCCCGAATGATATGACTGCGGCCTGTGCCGCGGGTTAAGCCTAGAATACTGCCCCGGGCATACATATCCCAATAAGGAGCGCCCAGCCCCACAAAAGCCGGCACCAGATAAACGCCGCCGTTATCCTGCAAGGCAGCGGCATAGTCCTCGCTTTCTGCCGCCGTTTCAATCAGATGCAATTCGTCCCGCAGCCATTGAATGACAGCGCCTCCCACAAAAATAGAGCCCTCCAGCGCATATTCCACCTGATTATTCATAGTAGCCGCAATGGTAGTAATCAAGCCCTTCTGACTGGCAATAAACTGCCGGCCAATGTTCATCAGTAAAAAGCAGCCGGTGCCATAGGTGTTTTTAGCAGAACCCTTTTCAAAGCAAGCCTGCCCGAACAGCGCGGCCTGTTGATCGCCGGCGATACCAGCTACCGGCACCTGCACGCCTTCGCTCTGCACATAGCCGTAAATTTCAGAAGAATTGCGCACCTCCGGCAGCATACATTTGGGGATTTGAAAACGCTCTAACAATTTATCGTCCCATTGCAGTTCCCGAATGTTGTACAGCATGGTACGGGAAGCATTGGTATAGTCGGTCACATGTACAGCGCCGCCGGTCAGCTTCCACACCAGCCAGCTATCTACCGTGCCGAAAAGCAGCTCGCCCTTTTCCGCCCGCGCTCTGGCGCCGGGCACATGATCCAAAATCCAACTGATTTTGGTGGCGGAAAAGTAGGCGTCAATCACCAATCCGGTGGCAGAGCGAATATAATCCTCCCAGCCTTCCGCTTTCAACTGGTCGCACAGCTCGGCAGTGCGGCGGCATTGCCATACAATAGCATTATAAATAGGCTTACCAGTATCCTTTTCCCACACAATGGTGGTTTCCCGCTGATTGGTAATGCCAATGCCCGCAACATCGGCCATGGTAATCCCCGCTTTGATTAACGCCTCCTGCAAAACGCCGTATTGGGTAGCCCAAATCTCCATCGGATCATGCTCCACCCAGCCCGGCTGGGGATAAATCTGCTTAAATTCCTTTTGTCCCACAGCCACAATATTCTGTTCATGGTCAAACACAATGGCCCGCGAGCTGGTAGTGCCCTGATCCAATGCCACAATATATTTCATAGTAATCCCCTCGCTTTTATGACATTTTCTTTATTATACGGGAAAACCTCACCCTAATACAACTGTTTTTTGCTGCATGGCTGCGCGCTTGCCTTTTATATGGCCGAACCCGTCACCCATGCTCCGGTCCTTATTGCGCTATATGCACGCTGCCTGTCAAACAAACAGCGCCGACAGCACAGAAGCATACAGAAAAGGCTCGCAAAGCAATTTGCTTCACGAGCCTTCTTGTTATACGATGAGACAAACGATACAGCAAGCCTTCTTAAATAAAGGCGATAAACACAACGGCTATCAAGAACACGGTCATGATGATAATCATCGGTTCGCCAATGACGGCACGATAGCTGTCTGCGTCATATTTATCCGGAATTTGTTCCGAGTCTTCCATGGCTCTTGGCGCTAAGCTCAAGAAGCGCATTGGATTTTGCATCAAATAGTTGAAGGTGTCATAGATGGAGCGGCAGAATTCGCCCAAAGCTGCCCGCACTGCGCAAACCAAAGAGGAAATGCTGACTACCAGCTTCACAAAAGGCACCCGATAGAGCCAGTCTAAGTCCAGCGTGAGCTGTTCGTGCGGCTCCATGTGGGACAGATACATCATAAACGGCACCATAGCTACGCCCAACAGCTGGATATACTGTACAATGTGGTCTACCGTAAATGGATGATAGTCCATGGCAAAGGGCAGGAACCGATACAGCAGATCCGGGAAAATCCCGTAAATGGTACACAGCGCCGCGCCAATCCCCATGGCAACATACATATTTTTCGGCAACTGATTTTTAATTTCTACATCTTTGCCTTCCCGAATGAAAATGAAGTAAATCATCTTCATGGTGATAGATAAAAATGTACCGACACTGGCCAGCTGCAACAGCAATTCAATGCCGGGCTGCCCTGCTTCCATAGCGGCCGTAATGGTAATGGATTTGCTGATAAAGCCGTTGAACAGCGGAATGCCCGAAATGGAGAATGCTGCAATGACAAAGCAGGCACATACAAAAGGCATCTTCTTGGCCAAACCGCCCAGATGATTAATCTTGCGGATACCGGTGGCGTAAATGATTGCGCCGGCGCACATAAACAACAGAGATTTATACAGAATATGGCTGAAGGCATGGGCTGTCGCCCCGTTTAACGCCAAATCGGTGCCAATGCCGACACCGGCTACCATGAAGCCCACCTGGCTGACAATATGATAAGCCAGCAGACGGCGCATATCGTTTTCGATAATGGCGAAGCAAGCGCCATACAGCGCCATGATAACCCCAATCCACATCAGGAAATCGGTGCCTGCAAACATACGGATTAAGCAGTATACCGCAACCTTGGTGGTAAACGAGCTTAAGAATACGCTGCCAGTAATCGTACCTTCCGGATAAGCGTCTACCAGCCAGCCATGAATTGGCGGGATGGCAGCATTTACAGCCACGCCGATTAAAATCAGCCAGAAAGCTGCGTCGTGCACCGCAGTGATATTACTTACCAGCAGATCGCCGCCAGTCACTTTCAGGAAAATCCCTGCCAGCAGCATATTGCCGCCAAACATGTGAACCAATAAGTACCGGAAACCGGCTTTTCTAGATTTGGCCGTGTTATTGCACCAAATCAGGAACAATGACGAAGCCGCCATCAATTCCCAGAAGAAAATTAAGGTCATCCAGTCGCCGCACAGGGTAACGCCTAAGGCGCCGCCGGCATAGCACATGCTGGCTAAGGCTTCCATCCAGCTTTTATTATGCATGGAATAGATGCCGCCGATAGCAGCCATCATGCTGAAAATCAAACCGAAGACCCAATTTAAACGGTCTACTTCAATCACATGCAAATCAATGCCATTGATAAAGGGCACAATCCATTCTGCACCGTAAGACAGCGACAGCATTGCAGCCAGAGCCACCAGCGGTCCGCCTGCCAATACATATTTACGCAAACTTTTTGGAACGATTGCGGCGATGAACCCGGTCGCAATCAAAATTAAACCAGGATGTAAATTACTCATCACTGTCACCTCCATCGTAGTAATCCTCATCGCGCTGCAGCAATGGCGCTAAAATCTGTTTTGCGAACAAAATCAGTACCCAGCCGCCAACAAATCCCATAATGATGTCAAAGCCCGGCATGGTGTGCCAGAAGTTATGACCATGGGGATGGGCAAACAGCGCTTCCACCACAACAGAAGCCGCTACTATAATGGCAATGATGATATAGATTTTCTTTTTATTCAAAGATTGCATCACCAGCCACCTCCAATCCAACCTTGGGTAATTCCTTGCGCCGCCATGGAAGCCAAATCATACAGATGTGGGCCAAAGTTCGGCATAATCCCCAAAATCACTGATAACGCTGCGGTCACACAAATCGGAATTAGCATAAATTTATTCGCTTCGCCGTAAGCCTGGAATTCGCCTTTGTCGTTGGGCTTAAAGAACGCCAGATAGGCAACCGGCATCAAATAGGACAGACTCAGCAGCGCACTGCAAATCAAGATTGCAATATAGAACGGCTGGCCAACCTGCAACGCACCCAGCGCCAAATTCCATTTGCTGATAAAGCCGATGATAAACGGCATACCGGCAATCCCTAAGGAAGCGATGGTGAAGCAGGCCATGGTAATCGGCATTTTCTTGCCAATCCCATGCATATCACTAATATTATCCTTATGGGCCGTCACAATGATGGCGCCGGCGCACATAAAGAGGGTAATCTTCATCAGAGCATGGGCCACAATATGGAAGTATGCGCCTAAAATGCTCAAAGGAGCCAACAACGCAGCGCCCAATACCACATAGGACAACTGACCTACCGTGGAGAACGCCAGTCTCCGTTTTAAGTTGTCCTGTTTCATGGCAATCAGGGACGACGCGATGATGGTGAACGCTGCGAACCATGCCAGTACGGTAGCCGCTCCAATTTCAGCCAGCAAAGCAGGGCCGAATACGAAACCGATTAACCGCAGAACACAGAACGCACCGGCTTTAACAACGGCTACGGCATGCAGCAGCGCACTAACAGGCGTAGGCGCAACCATGGCCGATGGCAACCAACCGTGCAGCGGCATAACGCCGGCTTTTACAGCACCGCCCAATACCATCAGGAAGAACAGGAACTGCAGCACCCATTTTGGCGCCATGTCAATCGTTAAGAAACCGCCAGCCTGGAAATCCAGTGTGTGTGCCAGGGCATACACAACCATAATGCCAGCCAGCATCAACTGACCGCTCACCAGGGTGTAAATTAAATATTTCCGGCCAGAGAACCGCGCTTCTTCGTTTCTTTCGTGGAAAACCAGAGGCCAGGTTGCAATGGTCAGTAATTCATAGAAAATAAAGAAGGTCAACAGATTGGCAGACAGAGCAATCCCGATTGCCGCCGACAAGCAGACTGCAAAGGAAGCATAGAACCCAGTCTGTTCTTTTTCGTGATGTCCCCGCATATAACCGATGGCATAGAAGGAAACCGGAATATACAAGAACGACGATACACAGGCAAATACCATACCTGCCGCATCGGTGCGCAGGGTAAAGCTGATTGTGTCGGTGGCTTGGAACAATGTGTATTCATACACATTGCCTGCCAGCACAGCCGGCACCATGGAGAAAATCAGGCCGCATTTGATAAATGCCGCAGCCACACTCCAAAATTCACGTACATTTGGCTTTTTCCCGCTGAACATAATCAGGAACGCAGCCAGAAGGGATACCCCTACCGCCAGAAATGGTCTGATATCAATAATGGTCATCCTAAGAACACCTCCGGCAATCCTAATTTAATAATGCCATCTACAATGGCAGCATTGCAGAAGCCCAGAGCCAGAATGGCAATGCCAAAAATAATGATTGGAATCAACATTTGCAATGGCAGTTCCAGTTTTCCTGTAGGAGGATGAACCTCTTTCAGGCCCGGGTCTGGATTGATAAATACATTTTCCAATACGCGGAAGAAGTACACCGCGTTGAGCAAGCTACTGATTACCAGCACAGCCACATAAATGTACTGTCCGGTGCCTACTGCGCCCTGCATCAGATACACTTTGCTGAAGAAGCCGCCAGCCGGTGGAATCCCAATCATGCCCAGCGCAGCCACAACTAATGTAAAGACTGTAAAGGGCATCTTCTTCCCAATCTGCCCCAGTCGGCTGATACGAACCTCACCGAAGCGATATTGAATACCGCCGATTACCATAAACAGAGAGCCTTTCATAAAGGCATGATTGATAATGTGCAGAATCGCACCAATTAATCCATACATACTGCCGATTGCCAGACCAACCGCAATGTAACCAATTTGGGCCACACTGGAGTAAGCCAGCATTCTGCGGAAATCATCCTGCGCAATGGCCATAACAGAGCCTAAAATGATACCCATTGCACCCAACACGCCGAGAATGGTTAAGCCATGCTGTACAAACAGGTGCTGCGCGCCAAACAGATAGAAGAAGAACCGCAGCATTGCATAAGCAGGCACTTTACTCATCGCACCGGAAATCAACGGTGCAGCGCCCGGATGGGAATAGGTGTAGGAATCAGGCTGCCAGCCATGGAAAGGAAACAACGCTGCTTTAATGCCGAAGGCTGCAATCAGCAGCGCAATGGCCATAATCATCAGCGGATAATCCATTTTATCCTGCAGCAGCACAGACAAATCGGCCATATTCAGCGAACCGGTCATGGAATACATAAAACCAATGGCCAGCAAATATAACGACGCGCCGATGGTACCAATCAGCAAATAACGGAACGCCGCCAACGTACCTTTATTGCCGCCTAACGCGATTAAACCGTAACCGGATAAGGACGCAATTTCCAGATATACATACAGGTTAAATACGTCGCCCGTTAAAGTCATCCCGCATAAACCAACGCACAACAGCGCCATCAGGGTGTAGTAACCGCCCATATACAGCCAGTTGGATTTCTTCAAAAAGGGTGTACTGTAAATTGCCGTGCACAAAGCCAGGAAGGTAATCATGGCCACAATCACGCCATTTACCGGGTCGATTACAAATTCAATCCCCAGCGGCGGCGCCCAGTTACCCATCCAGTAGTGAATGGCTTCGCCGCCTCCAGCAATTACCTGCAGCAGCAAGCCGACAGAACAAAGGAAGGAGCCTAACAACGCGGCCACAGCAATCCATTTACCAGCCTGCCGGTGCAGGAAACTGAAAAAAGGACTTAACAGTGCGGCGCTCAAGGGCAGTAATACGATTAAAACAGGAAAGTGTTGACTCATTTATCTGCCCTCCTCAAAACTTCATCTTCCTCTACCGAGCCATAGGTTTCTTTAATGCGCATCAGCAGTGCCAAAGCAACCCCGGTGGTACCAAGGCTAACTACGATGGCTGTCAGCATCAGAGCATGAGGCAATGGGTTGATATAGGCATTGGGGTCGGTGGTCAGTCCGTTTAAAATTGGAATCATACCGCCATCCTTCTGCGCAAAACACAGATAGAAGAAGATAACGGCAACCTGCATCACGTTCATGGCCATCATCTTTTTCATATAGTTATTGCTGACAATCATCCCGTACAAACCCAGGAACAATAAAATCAAGACCAGAGAATAGATCCCTTTGGTGGCCAGAAAATTATTAATAACATCCATTGTACTAGCATCACTCATGGCAATCTACCTCCTCCTTATCATCATCTAAACGCTCAATAATTGCATCCATAATATCAATAATGGTCATCATAACGCATACCGTTACGCCGATTTCAATCATCAAAATCCCCAGCGCATGGAGCTCTGCCCAGTTGTGCATCGGCACCGGCAGAAATGTGTAATCCAAAAACTGACCGCCGCCGAACAATGTAAGCCAACCGGTTGCCGCATAAATAAACGTACCCACGCCGGCACATACAACTGCAATCGGCCCCGGAACATTAAAGCTCTTCTTATCGGCGCCCTGAATTAAACGCACCAGCACAATGCCTACCGCCAACAGCGCACCGGCCTGGAAGCCGCCGCCCGGGCTGTATTCGCCGTGGGTCAGAATATACATCCCATACACCAGCGTAAAGGGAATGATAATTCGGAAGGATGAATCCAGAACAATGCCGCCGAACGGCTTTTTCAATTTATTATTGTTCACGATTGTTTCCTCCCTTCTTTGCGCCCTGTTTTCTGCCCTTCAGCAGTTTGCCGCCTTCTTCTGTGTTTGCCATCAAAATCAGGCAGGCTGTTAAACCGGACACAAACATAACAGAAGTTTCCCACAAAGTATCGAAGCCTCTGTAGTCAGCCAGCGTACCGGTAACAATGTTTGGAGAACCGGTATCTACGGCACTGTTTTCAATATAATATGGTGTAACATGCTGATTGGGCGCCGAATTGGGGTCGCCAATCACCGGCAAAAAGACGGTACACGCACAAAATAACACCGTGATGACTGTCATCAGAATGGTTGTTAATCCTCTTGCCATTGTTATTTACACCACCGATCCACTTTTTTCAGCGCTGCAACAAAGAATATGGTGGACATCGTCCCGATTACCGCTTCGGTAAAGGCCACGTCGGGAGAGCCAAACATAAAATAAGTCAGTACGGCGCAGAAGCTGAACGCACTGTAAATAATGGTGCAGGCTAAAATATCTTTAATAATCAGAATGCTGACTGTTATGAAAATTAAAAATAACAGCAGCAACGCTTCAATCATCAATACTTGCATGCTTATTCCTCCTCCTTATCCTTGTTTGTCCAAACAGGATGACCGGATTTCAGAGCAGCTTTTCCCAGGATATGAGTCCCAATCGGGTTAGCCAGAAATACCAGCAAAAAGACAAATACAATTTTAACAGCTAAAAGCGTCGGCCCTTCATGAATGACTAAGCCCAGACAAGCCAGCATCAAGCCTAAGGTTTCACTATTCCCGGAAGCGTGCAGCCGGGTGTAGAAATCCGGCAGACGAATCATCCCAATCGCAGACGCCAGAAAGAAGAACAAACTGGCAACCAGAAGCAGAACTGCGATGGTTTCCCGAATCAACATTCCTGTACTCATACGTCCTTCCCTCCCATATATTTTGCTACGATTACGGAACAGATGAACCCTAAAATCGCATAAGAAATCGCAATATCCACATACATATCTGGACGGCCGTCAATGTAACCGAACAATACCAGCAACAGGATTGTATCGGCGCCGATAACGCCCAGACCATTCATGCGGTCATAAATCGTTGGTCCCTGAAATACACGTTGGAGCATGAGTCCAATAATAATTACCACAGCGACCATCAGAATGCCCCAGATCACATTCATTGTATCCATTATTATTCTTCTCCTTCCTCCACTACCGCATAATCAAACGGTTCACCAAACAACTCGGCCACACGCTTTTGCATGCCGCCGTCCAACAGCCCTTCCGCAGCGCCGTCAGTCAACGCATGAATTTCATACAAACCATCTGGCGTTACATTTAACGTAACCGTACCGGGCGTTAACGTAATGGAATTGGCCAGCGTTGTATGCGCCATTGGATTGTCCATTTTAATTCTAAAACGGATTACCCGTGGATTAATCACCATCTCCGATTTTACTGTAGCCTTTACAACGTCAATGTTGGCTTTTACCACTTCATTGAGCAGCCACAGCCAGTACAGCGCATATTTGCCCAGCGGCACGTCAAAAATGAAATATTTCTTTGTTCCATCCGCATTGGGTAAAATCAGAAGTGGTACGCAGATCCAAGCCGATACAATGGCCGTCAGCACCCCGTAAAACAGGAATTTGAATTCAAATTTCCCCGAAAGCAGCAGCCAGAACACAAACATCACGCAGGCCACCACAATCAGATGCTTTTTCGGCGATCCAACGATGGTTTCATCCTTCAGCATCTCCTTTGTTTTCAAGCAAAACACCCCCCTTACTCTGATAGTTATTTAAGATTTAGAAAATTTCCATGATACCTTTCATGATACCTGACAAACGGCCATATAGTCAATGATTTTTCCCATATTTCCGGCGTTCAATTATAAATTGTGCAGAATTTTTTCATTATGTTTATCCTATATTAGCAGTGTCTTTATGGTAGAAAAGCCTAGGTAGGCCAATATATAGCTATCTATTATGATAACACGTTCTTTTGAGCGATAACATCAGTAAAACTGATAAAATTTTATTCGGATAAGTATAAGCAAGTGTTTTTATCTTTTGCTGCCGCAACGGTTTTATTTGCTACACTTCGCCCGTTCCTCCGTAATCTGCACACTTCCTTGCCTGTCCGTCTTTGTCAAACTATGTTTGCCACGACTTGGACAGACTACGGAATTGTGCATCTTAAGTCGGAATTTTGGCGAAGGTAGCGGGGAGTTTTA